>JAXDCU010000624.1:0-4056 GCA_034677645.1 Verrucomicrobiia bacterium | reverse complement strand
AAAACGCGACAAGACACGATGTAGCGTCTGGCACGCGCGCCCAGCCTTCCGTCGGCGTCGGTCGGTCGGCTGATCCACGGGTTCAGTCTTATCCCCATTGCTCGACACGGCGCCGGAGTTGCTTTGTCTCGGCGCGCCGTGACTTATCGGCCACCGTTCTCTCGCGCGCTCGGACGCTCGGGCGTCTCTGCTGTCTGCGCCGCCTCTCACGCAGAGCGCGTTCGGCTTCAGCGCTCCTCCTGCGAAGAGCCTCGATCTTGTCGAGCAGCAGCGTGCGAGCGATCAACCTATTGGCCCACTGCTCACGGGTCGCCTGGCACCTGACCCGCTGGCCGCTTGGCCGATGAACCAAAACCACGCATGTCGAAGTCTTGTTAAGGTTCTGCCCGCCAGGCCCGGCCGAGCGCACAAACCGCTCTTCGAGTTCAGTCTCGCGCACGCCCAGTTCACTCATGCGCTGCCGGAGCAAGTGCTCATTCGATCGATCAAGGCCCTTCGCGTACATAAGCATAAACTACAGGGATTCAACCCATCCAGCAACGTGCCAGTCGCGGAACACTCGTCCTGCTACCAAAAGGGCGCTCGTGCCAGTGCCAATTCCTGGTGCATATGCATCAAAGTTTGGCCAGCCAATAGAGCACATTTCGCTCCGCACCAGGTGCATCGAGAAGCTGGCAGTTCGTATACCCGCACCCGACAATCCAACGATTGCGGGCGCTCTTTGCAGGCTTGCGCCAATGGCGGACGGCGGTAGCTTCCCAAGTCATGCATGCCGCATTCGTTGGTGTCTGTGGGTTTCTGGTAATCGCGACGGGTTTTTGCGCTGATGCGCGCCGGCCGTACCGCCAGGTTGACATTGCACACGTCAAGCATGTGCTGCCAAACGGACTGACCTTGATCATCCATGAAGACCACAAGGCGCCGATAGTCAGCGTGAACGTCTGGTATCACGTCGGCTCGAAGAATGAGAAGCGAGGCAAGACCGGGTTCGCTCATTTGTTCGAGCATCTGATGTTTAATGGGAGCGAGCATTTCGACGACGACTATTTCAAGGCGCTGGAGAAAGTGGGCGCCACCGACCTCAACGGGACCACGAGCGAGGATCGGACCAATTACTTCCAGAACGCGCCCAAGGACGCTCTGGATTTCCTGCTTTGGATGGAGTCGGACCGGATGGGACACTTGCTTGGCGCGATCACGCAGGCGAAGCTGGACGAACAGCGCGGTGTTGTTCAGAACGAAAAACGTCAAGGAGACAATCAGCCCTACTCAATTGCATACAGACTCATCACGGAGAACACTTGGCCGGCCAATCACCCCTACTCGTGGGAAGTGATTGGCTCGATGGAAGACCTCGATGCCGCCTCGCTTGATGACGTCAAAGAGTGGTTCAAGTCCTATTATGGCCCAGCTAACGCCACGCTCGTCGTGGCGGGCGATCTCGACCCAAAAACGGTTGTCGAGAAGGTCAACGAGCACTTCGGCGATATCCCGTCCGGACCGCCCGTGGCGCGGCAGGGAACGTGGATTGCGGAACGGACGGGTATTCACCGAATGCGCGCTCAGGATCGCGTGCCACAGGCGCGCATCTACAAGGTTTGGAACGTGCCGCCGTATGGGACGACCGACGGGAACCATCTAGACTTGGTCAGCGACGTGCTAGCCAGCGGGAAGACGTCGCGTCTATACAAACGGCTTGTCTATGATGAGCAAATCGCAACAGCCGTGACAGCCACGGTAGACCTCAAAGAGATAGCAGGCCAATTCATGATCACTGCCACCGCCAAGCCCGGCGGCAATCTTGAGTCTATCGAACGCGCGATCGACGAAGAGCTATCTCGCTTCCTGGACGGTGGCCCAACCCCGCGCGAGCTGCGGCGAGTCAAGGCACAGGCTGAGGCGCGGTTCATTCGCGGGGTAGAGCGCATAGGCGGTTTTGGCGGAAAGTCCGACGTGCTCGCGAGGAACCAAGTGTTCGTTGGCGACGCGGACTACTACAAAGTGCGGCTTGAGGAAATCCGCTCGGTCACGCCGAGCCAGCTACGTGATGTCGCGAGGCGCTGGCTCAGCGACGGCGAGTTTGTTCTTGAGCTGGAGCCGTTCGGTTCATACTCCGCCAACCAGGTTGGAGTCGATCGCGATCGGCTGCCTTTTCCCGAACTGACACCTGAGGTTCGATTTCCAGCGATGGAACGCGCCGAGCTTTCGAACGGACTGAAGATTGTTTTCGCGGCGAGCCATGCCGTGCCCGTGATTCAGTTCATGTTGTTGGTCGACGCCGGGTTCGCATCCGATCGGGCTGGAACACCAGGCACGGCGCGCCTCGCCATGGACATGCTTGACGAGGGCACCCGCAACCGCACGGCCTTGGAGATCAGCGAAGATTTGGACATGATTGGCGCTCACGTGGGCGCCGGGTCGGACCTGGACACATCATATGTCTCTCTAAACACACTGAAGGAGCACGTGGACGAGGCGTTGGAGATATACGCCGATATCATACTGAACCCCGCTTTTCTACCCGCGGATTTCGAGCGACTGCGCAAACAACTGCTAGCCGGCATCCAGCGCGAAAAAAGCCAACCCACTGCCATGGCACTACGCGTGCTTCCCAGACTCCTTTACGGGAGCGAGCATGCGTACGGCATCCCCTTTAGCGGCTCCGGCACTGAGGAGAGCGTCGCGAAAATCAAGATTCAGGACTTGCACAAGTTCCACGCCAATTGGTTCAAGCCTAACCATGGCACGCTCGTAGTGGTTGGCGACTGCACACTGCTCGAGATCAAGCCGCGACTCGAACGCCTCTTCAAAGGTTGGGCTCCCGGCCAAGTGCCGACCAAAGACATCGCAGCTCCAGCCCCGCGCCATCGCCCAGCGATTTATCTGCTCGATCGGCCGGGCTCGCAGCAGTCGGTCGTCTTCGCCGGTAACGTGGCGCCACCCAAGTCGAATTCGGAGGAAATCGCAATCGAGCTTGCTAACAAAATCCTTGGCGGAGATTTCACCTCCCGCATTAACATGAACCTTCGCGAAGACAAGCATTGGACGTATGGCGTACGCACTTCAATCCCAGACGCCCGCGGAGCCCGCCCTTTCTTTGTCACCGCGCCTGTCCAAGGCGACAAAACCAAAGAGGCGATGATTGAGATTGAACGCGAGCTGCGCGGTTTTCTCGCGGACAAACCGGTCAACGACGTCGAGCTAGGCAAAGCAATCACGAATCAGACGCTAAGACTGGCGGGCACCTGGGAGACGATGAGCCGGGTGACAGCGGCTCTGGCTGAGATTGCGCGATTCGGTTTGGCGGACGATTACTACCAGACCTACGCGGACAAAGTCAGAAACCAAACCCGAGAATCGGTAACTCAGGCGGCAAACAAGTTGGTACAGCCGGGGCAACTCGTATGGGTGGTGGTCGGTGACCGTGCCGCGATTGAATCGAGTGTACGCGAACTCGCGTTCGGAGACGTGCGACTTATTGACGCTAACGGAGAGGAGCTTGGGCGGTAAACCGCTCACCGTGCCAACACTCAAGCCATGAGCGCCACAACACAAAACCCGCCAACAGTCATCCTGCGCCCGGACGAGGCGGACCGTGTCATCGCCGGACATCCGTGGGTTTACGCTGGGGCCGTGCTGCGGCTTAGCGGAGCGCCGGCCGATGGTGACGTCGTCCATGTCACGGATCAGCGGCGCCGGTTTCTAGGCGTTGGTCTCTACAATTCGAGGTCGAAGATCAGCGTGCGGATGCTCTCGACGGAGAGCGTCGAGATCGACGCGCGATTCTTCGAAAAGCAGATGCGCGCCGCGCTGGCGCTGCGGCGGAGGGATATGCCGGCCGCGACCTCCTTCCGTGTTGTGAATGCGGAGAGTGACTTTCTAAGCGGCCTGATCGTGGACAAGTACGAGGAAGTATTTGTGCTTCAAACGTCCTCTCTGGGCATGGATAAGCGCCAGGAGACGATCGTCGCGGCGCTGCGCACCGTCATCGAACCGAGGACGATTATTGCGCGCCACGACCATCCCTCGCGGAAACGTGAGGGGCTTGCTGAAACC
>JAXDCU010000623.1:0-8175 GCA_034677645.1 Verrucomicrobiia bacterium | reverse complement strand
GAACCGCGTTGCCTACGTTTGCCGACAAATCACATGCCGACATGCTGCTGTAGCGTGGCGCTAGTCGAAACAAGCCAACATGCGTTTGGATATTGAAACCATTGGGTTTCATTGCGTTTTGGCCGCTCTGCCAAAAGGACGAGGGTTGTCTGTGCGGCACAACTCGAATAGAGCCAAATCATCAATTAGTCCAGCGACATTACCTTGCCTGCCTCGGCCAGAATTGGATCAAGGGAGTTTGCGTTTGACTCCCCAAGCCGCTTGCGTTGCACTATGCGCCATGACGAACCCACCGAACTTTTCAAAGGCCAAATCGCGCCCTGATTCCCTGCGCGATCACGGGCGCCATCTGGTACCAAGGCGAATCGCGGGCGGGTGCGTGTGGGAGGTTCCGGAGGCGTAGGCGCTGCGTCAAAGCGTAACCGAATGGCCTCGCCGGGAACTCACGCGAAGCATGAGTCATGCGGCATGGATCATGCCGGTCTGCATGAGGTGCGCCCCGCTTAACCCCACGCCGTTCAGGTCTCGCGCCGCCGCGAGGGACTGATCGAGGTGTCCATCAACCGAAAAACTGTTACCCCATTTTCTCCGAAAATGGCCCCATAAACTGTTTTGTCGCACAGGTGTCGGGAGGGAAGAAAAGCGCTTGGGACCAGAGTTTTGGCGGTGGTCAAGAGCCCGTCTTGATTGGACTTGAGAGTGAAAAGGTAGTCGGCGCCGTTGCCCAAGATGGAGGGCGACGAAATCGCGGGACGGAGCGGCTCGGTGCTGGACGGTCAAGGTGAGTTGGTCGCGTTGGCGGCGGAGGTAGAGGTTAGAGTCGCCCCAGCCGTGCAGTTCGCTGGAGCCGCGCAAGACTTGGCCGGGACGCAAGGCAGCGACGTCCTTCTTGGCGTGATGGACCAGCACGAGGGCCAGATGGAATTGGCGTTGGAGTTGTGTTACTTTCGCGTCAGCCTCGCGACGAACCCGCCGCCAGCGCGAAGCTCCACGCGGAACGAATCACCCCGCGCCTTGGTGGTGCGCTCCACGGTCAGGGAGTCGTCACTCGCGCCGTCGCGGACGGTAGAGACCTCGCGCGGGCCGGCCTCAAGGAACAACAACGGTACGTGGAGGGTCTTGGGCTGCGGTCCGCACATTGCCGCCACGAACCAGGTGTCACCGGTGCGTCTTGCATACGCGGCCAGTCCACCGATCTCCGACTCGGGCAGAACGACGGTTTGGTCCCACACGCTGGGGATACTCTTGATCACTTCCGAGGCGGGATTATCCAGGATGCTTTGCGGGTTGGCGGCAACCGTCAGGAGTGGGCTGCTGAAGATGACCATGCTGGCGATCTGGTTGGCCCAGGTCGTGTCACCCCGGCGTTGGCTGAAGATCATCGTTGTGTAATCGGCGGGGCCGGCCAGGCAGCGCGTGAAGGGCAGGATAGTCTGGTGCCTAGCACGATCGGTCAGGCGGCTGGCTTCCATACCCCTGACGGCTTCACGGACCATGTCGTTGGGGAGGGTGCGCTCGCGGCCAGTCGGCTTATTGGCGCCGTGGAAATTGATCATGATCTGGTGTTCGGCTGCCTTGCGGAGCAGCGCTTCGTAAAGGTCGATCACCTCTTTGTGTTCGTGGTCCATGAAATCGATCTTGGCCCCGACGACGCCCAACTGGCGCAGCATCCTGAAGAACTCTTCCCGTGACTGGGGTGTGCGCAGTTGATTGCTGTGCTTCCAGAACCAGAGGCCGACGCCCTGGGCTTTGGCGTAGTCGGCGACGTCCTTTTGTTCGTCGGGGCTCCACCGGCTCCAGAAACCTTCGATCACATGATGCTGGAAGCCGAGCTGGCCGGCCAGTCGCGTGAATTCCTTCATGCCATCCACACCGCCCGGACCACCGTCCAGGTAACGCCAGACCGCCCGACCCGGTCTGATCCAGGGCGTCTTGAGCCCGTCGGAGAAGAGCTGCGGGGCCGGGGGCGGACAGAGGTTGGGCAATATGGCGCTGTTGACCAGAGTGTCCAGGTCCCGACCGACTATGACGACCCGCCACGGAGTGGAGATCGTTCCGGTCACCGCCGCCGCCTTTCCCAGCCGTTTGCCCTCGGCGCGGCCGTAGCGCAGCTCGAATGGGTAATTCAGCGGGTGCCTGTGGCCCAGTCCAATCGTCCAGCCGCGGTGTCCATCCGCCTCCAAGCCCATGCCGCTATAGTCGACGAGGTTGGCCTCGGTGATGGCGGCGTAAGCTGCCTTGTTTGGCAATCTGAACGTCAGGGGCGGCCCCGCCCACTCACCGGATTGGACCTCCGAGATTTCCTTCTGCCGATAGGTGTCTTCGTAATGGCCCGCGGCAAGGCCCGCGTACCAGACGGTCGATCCTGCGGGGAGCACGAACGTGGAATACTCGTCCGGCACACGAACCATGGAGGATTCACCTGGAATGATGTGCCGATAGGCTGCGCCGTCATCAAAAGCGCGCACTTCCAGTTCGTGGCGGGCAAGCGAAAGGTCATGCTCAAGGCTGATCCGCAATCCCCGGCAGTGATTGGTCGCGGTGCTGAAGTCGCCGTACCACGGATAGGTTTCAGTGATTTCGTAAGGTTCGATTTTTCTCAGGACGAGACCCGACGTAAGATCGTAACCGTCCACCTTCATGACGATGGCCGACGGCTCGATCAAGGTCGTGTCGCCGACGGCCACTATAAATGTCAACCGTTCCGCGTTGGGCAGAAGGACAAACCGGACCTTGCCGTTCGGGCTGGTTACCTCGATCCGTTCCGTGCGTACTCGCTGTGAGCGACGAGACTGTGATTCAGCAGCAGACGCAGCGGCTACGAGACCGGGTGCCAGGCTCAGCACGATGGCCATTGCGACAGCCTTGGTTTTCATGCGGCATCAAGGCGTGCGGCCCGGTTGATTCGATTCCAGGCTACACCTTCAAGGCACCTGGATCAGGAAAAACCGTTGCGGCTCGTTGGCGTTGAACGCGGTCATGTGAGTGAAGCTGCCATCGCCGGCAAAGAAGCCCGAGCCTGCTAATACCCACATCGTCAACGGCGCGGCGATGCTAGTAGAAGTCAATACGTGATAGCTGCCGCCGGGCATGCCGCCGCCGCCGCTGATGATCGCGTCCGGGCCGGATATCGTCATGTTCTCGATTTGAGGCTGAAGCACAGCCTCGACGACCCTTAGCGTACCGTCCAGAGTGAGCCGGCTCGTGTCCCACCCGAGGTTCGGGCCTGGCACTGCTGGCAGGATCGCGGTGAACTTGCCGCTGGCGGAGCTGAAGCTGAAGAGTTTGAACACGTCTCCTTCTGCCAGAGGATCGCCGCCGAGCACCAGTTGCAGCGTGCCGCCAAGCGCGAGGCTGGTTGTGCCGGATAGGGAATCGCTGGACGAGAAATCGGTGCCGGACTTGTTGACGTCCATCGCTATGGTGCCGCGGAGGGTAACGGCGTTGTTGATCGTAAGCGCCGTCGCCGGTGTGACGGCGTCGCCGGGCGAAAGAGTGCCACCGGGCGCAATCAAAACTGGCTCTGCGATCGGGCCCATGCCCGCAAGCGTTCCAGTGGCCAGCACGTCGATTCCGGCGCCTCCGCCCTTGGACCAGTTCACAACCAAGGTGCCGTTGGCGGCAGTAGTGGGGCCGGAGTAAGTTGTGGTGCCCGCCAGGATGAGCTGGCTAGCGCCGATCTTGGTCAGGCTCCCGCCGCCGCCGAGTGGGCCGTCGATCGTCAAGGACGTGCCGCCCACGTTAACGCGACAGTTTCCGTTCAGCGCGATTGTGCCGCTGAGTGTGTTGGCGCCAGAGGCGTTGTTGAGCGTGGTTGCCGCGCCGTCGCCGTGCAACCCGATCATGTTGTACAACGGCCCCGAGTTATTGTACAACTGGAGAGTGCTGCCGGCGGCGACGTCGATGGCGGGAACCGACGCTCCCATGAACGCCGTCGTGGTCTCGATGCTGAAAGTCCCCTCCTGCACGATGATCGTACCGAGCGAGTCCACGGCCACACCAACAAGCGAAACCTGGTTGGGGCCGACTTTCGTGAGGTTGAGAGCGGTGCCACCAGTGTTGAGCGCAGAACCGCCGCCTCGGATATCCCAGCGTCGCGTGCCTCCGAATGTTGTGTCGCCGACGAGTGTCACGGATTGCAGGGCGTTGATTTGATCGGAGCCTGAGTTGACGATCGCGCCGGCGCCGCCCACGCCTGAACCCGAGACAGTGACTGACTCCATGCTCAGGTTTTGTCCGTTGACGTCAAGGGTCGCACCGCTGCTCACAGTAGTGCTGCCGAAATTGCTTCCCAGCGCTGTCGGACTGCCCGCGCGCAGTATACCCTGGGCCACGAGCGTGGCGCCCTCGTAGCTGTTGGCGCCGCTCAGCGTGACGATGCCAGAGCCGCTCTGGGTCAGCCTGCCGACGCCGGAGATGTCGCTGCTTACCGTGAAATCATCGCTGCGGCTGAAGACCAGAGCGCCGTGGTTGGCAATGCTGCCGGCTGGCAGGTTGCCCGTAGTGCCGCCGGCGCCGACTTTGAGGGTGCCGTTGCTGACGATAATGCCGCCGGTGAAATCATTGATGCCGCTGTTGGCCAGGGTCAGAGTGCCCGCGCCGTCCTTGAACAGACCGCCGATGCCGCTGAGATTCCCGCTGCCGGAGAATGCATAGTCCCGGGTGACGTTGTTCACCGTCACGGCGCCAGGCTTCAGAGTAGTTGTCAGATTGACCTCGCCCGTGGCCGCCGCGTCCGTGAAGATAGCGGTGTCTCCGTTCAGAAAGGCGACCGGCGTCACGCCAAACGCCAGCCAGTTCACGGCGAGCAAGTCCCAGTCGCTGCTCGCCGTGCCCGTCCACGTGAGAGGTTTGGGGCCATCGAGCAGCACCAGGTCAACCGAGGAATTGGCTGAGTTGTCCACGAAATAGCCTTGAGTGCTCGGACTCGGGGCGTTGCCCAGAGTGAAATTGAATCCGGTCCCGGCAAGTGGGCCCAAATACTTGATGAGGGTGAACGTGGCGGGGTAACTCGTCACCCCGGAAACGGCAGCCAGGTCGACCACGTTGGCTGCGCCACTTGTCGTGAGCGTTGTTGCCTCGATGTTGATTGTGGCCGGGTTGATGGCTGTCTGCAGAGTCGCGTTCGAAAGGCTCAGATCATTGATGCCGGGCGTAACGGTGGTTGCGATGGTCAACGTGCCGTCGTTGACTGCCAGTGAGTTTGCGGTGTAAAAGCCGCCCGTAATCCCTGAGACATCGAGGGCAGCACCTCTGTTGACGAGAATCTGCAGGCTGTTGGCGATGGAGCCTGCGCCACTGACCGCGAGGGTGCCGCCCTCGACTGTTGTGACACCGCTGTAGGTGTTGGCGCCGGTAAGCGTTTGGACGCCACGGCCGATCTTGGTGACAGCGACAACGCCCGCACCGTCCTGGATGATGCCCGCGTAAGTCGCAGTCTGGTCGTTGTTGCCCAGGGTGAGTGTCGAGGTCGTGCCGGCCGAGTTGTTCTGCACAAAGTCGTTGGCCGGGTTACCTGCCGAAGAGAGGCCATTGACGGTCTCGCTGAAACCATTCAAATCCAGAGTGCAGGCGCTGGCGGTGTTGCCGCTGTTGCCTATGATCACGTTGCCTTTGCCGAAGCCGTCCGGAATCACCTCGTTCGCGCCCAGGGCAAGACGCGCGTTGCCGGCAGTGCCGCCCGTGCGTCCTACTATGGTGGTGTTGCCGGTCCAGTCATTCAGCGGGTTGGCGAGTATGACAACACTGTGGCCACTGCCCACGTTGGCTGTGGACCCGATGTCAAGGCTGCGGTTCCCAGTGATCTTGCCCAAGATCATGGCGCCTCCTGCCGCAGCAGAGGACGAGCCGCCTCCACCGAGGCGAGCGTCGCCGATGAGCGTTACCCTGCCGGCGAGTTGGAAGCCGTTGCCCAGTCGAATGGCTCCCGTGTTCTCCGCACTTGTGCCGAAGCCTGCGATGAACCAGTCGTTGATTATAGGGCCTGCGCCGCCTGCGCCGCTTGGGAACGCCTGCCCGCCCGGCATGATATAAACCGGTCCGGTGCCCCAGCCGTCCGGGTTGGCCGTCCCGATTTCGCTGCCGGCGAGTTGGAAGCGACCTTGAAGGATGCACGTTCCTCCTGAATAACTGTTATGTCCCCGGAATTTCATCGATCCTGGGCCAGCCTTTACCACGGTGACAGGTCCGCTGCCGTTGTCTGTGACGGCGCACTCAACATTCAACGAACCTGCGCTTTGGCTGGGAGCGTTGATGGTGAACACCAGTTCCCCGGGCGTATCGGGCGTGCCGCCAGCCGTCAGCGTGCCGGCGTTCTGGACACCGTTGGCGCCGCCGGTCGAGTTCCCCAGCGCCCAGGTGATGGCGGCAGTCGCGGCATCGGAGCGGAGCAGGCCGCCGAATCTGCCCAGGCGCAGGGTATTGCCGCTGCCGATCACGATGCTCAGAGCCCTGGCGACGCTCAAATTAATCGTGTTGAGGTCGCTGGTTGTGCCGCCGTTCTCCGCATCGATCACCACGTCGCCGCTGGATGTGTCGTCGATTCTCAGGTTCGTCGCAGGCGTCGCAAGGCTGCGCACAGTGCCGTCCGTAGGGAAAACAGTGTAGCCTGCGTAAGGGACGACGCGGCCGCTGGCGTCGACACTCGCCCAGTCGGTGCCGATAGTGACGTTGCCAACCGGAGCGGAGCCGCTCCCGACAGTGGCCCACCCACCCAGGATGCCATTGAGGTTTGGCGTCAGAGTGCTGATGCTCCCCAAACCGCCTGTGGCGGTGGGTATGACGAGGTTGAGCACCCCGCCAGGATTGTGCGTGAGCGTGCCCAATGACAGGTCGGCAGTGCCGCCGTTGCCGTTGGCGCGGACTATGGCCGGACCGACGTCAACAGTCGTTCCTTGAAATGCCTGGGAATCGACAGAGCCGGCTTTGGCGTTGAGGATCAGTGCCGCATAGCTCACCGCCCCCAGGCCTGCGTTTGCCCCGCCGAGCGTCAGCGCGGAACTGGGTGAGATAATGTGACTGACAGGCGCTGTGGCTGGCGTGAAATCCAATGTCGCGGTGCCGTTTTGAATGATGGTGGGGCCGGCATAGGTGTTGGCCCCTGCGAGTGTCAACCCGCCGAAGCTGCTCTTGGTCAGCCCGCCTATTCCACCGCCGTTGTTTGCCATCGTCCCGCCGTAGGTCAGCGTAGCGCCGGAGAGGACGTCAAAAGTGCCAACGCCGGTTCCTGAGGGCGGTCCTACCATAATCCCGCGGTTCGCATTCAGTGTGAATGATGAAGTCGCCCGCAGCGCGCCGCCGTTGATGACAATCGCGCCAGGGGTCGGGACGGCAGGTGGGGTGCCGAGATTGGCGTCGGACGCGACGCTTAGAGTGCCTGCGCTGATTGTGACCGGACCGCCGAATGTGTTGGCAGCGGTCAAGCTCAGCAGGCCATCGCCGGTCTTGGTCAGCCCCGCATCAGGGCCGGAGACAACGCCAGCAAGCACAAGAAAGCCGTTGTCCACAACGTTCACGCTCCGGGTGGCGTTCAGGGCAAGGGCGAGGTTGACGGTTTCCGTCACCACCACCTGATTGTCCACGATGTCACCTACGAGTGTGATCGGATTCCCGCTCAACATGAAGCCCCCGGCCGGAGTTTCGAAGGCGAGGCCGCCGAACAGCGTGCCAACGGGGAAATTGTTGGTCGTGGCCGTCCGGGTTGTGCCTGTGAAAACGAGTACATCGCCACTCAATGGTGCGGCGTCGCCGATCCAGTTTTCACTCGTTTGCCAGAAGCTGTTCACGCCGCCGCCGTCCCAGGTCTGGTCTGCCGCGAGCCCCAGGCTGGGGACCAACGCCAGGAAGATTGAGAGCGGAATGGAGGCAAGCGCGCCAGTTCGTTGTCTCGGGAATTGAGGAGTAGTTTTCATAACAAGACCAGCTCCGTGGACCAACTGGATGTGATCATGGCTTTCGTCACACCGGAGGGCGATTCTTGCACGCCGGTTTGTGCGGGTCAACTGTGGAATGCCAGCGAGGCGGCGCCTCTAGGACGCGTCTTTTCAATTCTGTAAGTCGAGAACGTTGGGGGATTTGGCGAGAATCAAGGCGTGGAGTCGTTCGCGCCCGCCGCGAGCCGAACGGAAGCGTTTTTGAAAGCTGCGCGTATTGCACTTGGTTTTTGGATTCTTCTTC
>JAXDCU010000622.1:0-2736 GCA_034677645.1 Verrucomicrobiia bacterium | reverse complement strand
CTCTTCGCAAAATTGAATCCGCCGCCCATGCCAGCGCGGTTCATTAGCCGCCGCGTTCCCGAGCGCCATCTCCAGATCGCTGATCCAATTGGAGACGAACTGCGTGCCGCCAAACGCGTCATCGAATTCGCCGACGGTTGTGAAGCTACCCTTGTCGTACATGAGAAGGAAGTCGTCCCAAGCCCTGAGCCACAGCTCGCAAGCGGCGGCCTCGTCGGTTTCCGAGCGCGCGTAACCCGCCTGCATGGCGTCGTCAAGCTGCTCGAAGCTCGGCCATTGCGGAAACAAGCGCTCCCACAACACCGTCAGCGCCATCCACACCCAGTCCTCGTCGAATCGTTGCTTGCATCGCGAACGCACGTCGCCGGTAATAAGCATTTTGGCAATTTCCTGCGCCGACAGGGCGTGTTCCGCGATTTCGGCATACGAGGTCTTGTCCAACTCGATGCCCACGCACCGGAGTTTTTCAAACAAGTCCGCGTCGGTGAGCTGACGGGCCTGCGACAACATGGGCTTCCCGTCACGTTCCAGCGTTTCGCGGTACTTCGCGTCGGCCTCCGATCGTTCTTCGGCAACGCGGTTGAGGGCGATGAAGGAATGGTTCATGTTTCGAAGGCGTTCACTTTCGACATGAGCGGGAGGGTAACGAAACGAGCGGCGGCTGAAAAGCGGAGAGTCAAATCGGTGGAGAATCAAATCGGCGTTCATCAGCGGTTGTGATTCGCTTCGCCGAAACCTTCGGCTGCATCAAAGAGTACGTCGTCGGCGAACTTCAACAGGGTTTCGATCTCGGTTGGTGTAAACACGATCGCTTCACCATCTGTGTACGACGCCTTTTCGATAGTGCTGATCCCGGGATGATCCTTGGCGACGCAGCCGCGAACTTGCCCGAATTTCAGCAGCGTGCCGATCACGAGCCTGAAGTTGTTCCGGGTTCGTGGAGCCGCTTCCAGATCAACGCCGGTCCAGTTGAGCGCCTGAATCGCCCGCCGGTAGATCACAAGTTCATGGCGGGTCAAGGTGTGGACTTCTGACCTGCCGACGGCAAGTTCAGCAGCCGTAGCCTTGGCCGCCCGGAGCGCCTGCGCGTGACTGTTGAACATCCGACGGCACTGCGCAGGTAAGTGCTTGGGATTGAGGCTGGCAAGTTGGAGCGGGTGAAGGGAATCGAAAGCATCCCCCACACTTCTTCAATTTCCACCAAAACACGCCGAAAACCGCTTATTTATTGAGGATAATCGAGGTCGGCGGTCTTGGCCAGCAAGAACCGATTTCGCACCAAAACGCACCAAAACGCAAAAAAGTTGTCAGCAACTGTCAGCAAAACCGTGAAGGTTTGCGCGAATGCCGTGTCAGGCGTATGGAGAGGGTGTGAACCTGACGGAACAACAGGCAAGCGCGACTGCCGATTGGGACGATTTCAGCGTCAAGGACGTGATCGACCTGTCGCCCGAACCTACGAGTCGAGCGGTGCGGAGTTGGCTTTTGGCCTACTACTTCACCGTCAGGAAGTTCAACAAAATGCCTGGGCACCACGCCTACGATCTCACCGTGAAGCCCACAGGCGCTACACGGATTCAGGATGAAGCTGAGGCGTTCCGACGAATCGCGGAGGCCCTTGAGTCCGCTGGACTGAAATTCGCCAAGGACGAACTCGCACTTACCCGCGCCGGGAAACTCGTCCGCATCTGCTTCCTCGGTCGCCTCGCCGACGTGCCAGAATCAGCCGGGTGGTTCGATGTGCCAAGCCCAGAAACGCAAACGCGCCTGTGAGCAAAGAAACCGTCATCAGGGACCGCAGCAGCAACCGTGTCGGCTGCATCGTGGACAACGGCCAGCAACTGGTAGCGCGGGACAAATTCGGTAAGAATCTCGGCTACTACGACAAACAGGGCAATGTCACCCGCGACCGGAACAGCAACCGGATTTGCCAGGGCGATGCGCTGTCGTCGCTGATATTGAAGGCGGCAGGATCATGATCGCCACTGAAGCCATCGACGATACAGGGATCGACTGGAAGACCGAGTATCTCGACTGGGCAGAGGACCGCGACCAGCACGTCCTGGAACTGTTGCGGACCGAAGGCTTCTGCCTGGCGTGCCTGCCGCTGATCGGTCCCCCGCCCGAAGCCGCGTTGGACTTCACCACCGTTGTCAGCAAGCTCGAAGGCATCAGCAATTTGGTAGTGGCCGCGCCCTGCTGGTCGCTGGAAAAGGTCCACCAGTTGTATGACGGACTGCCCGGTCGTCAGTTCGCCCACGGGAAGACAGCCGTGGTGATCGACCGCTTCGTCCCCTCAGCAGAGATATGGTTCCGCTTCCAGACAGAAATTGTTTACGTTGCCGGTGTCGCACACGAGCCTCCCTACCATCGCGCCGGGGACCGTAATCCGTGGGCGCACTGCGCGACCCTTGCGCTCCAGGGTGCCGGGGAAGAATCACGGCTGCGGGTGATCCACATCGGCGTGGGGCCGGGCCGCGACCAAGTGTTCCTCCACTTCCTGGCCCCGAACGCTCTCGTGCCGCGCCGCGTCCTGCTATGACGGAGACGAAGCCAATCTTGCGGGAGTTCGTGAGCTGGCTGGAAACGGCCTACGGCCAGGCTGAAGGCTCTACCACAACCGAGTTCGGCGTCGAGCCGCCCCCTGAGACGCTGGCGATGGCCGAGGTCGCCCTGAAAGCCGCTTTAGGCAGCCAGAGACCGGTGCTGCTGGCTACGTCCTGGTCCATGAAGTCT
>JAXDCU010000621.1:0-4361 GCA_034677645.1 Verrucomicrobiia bacterium | reverse complement strand
GTCTGTTGCGCATCGACTCGGCGAACCAGGCGCCGACCATTTACAAATTGGCGATCACCGCCGGCGCCGGGACACCCGCCCTGGTCGATCTCGCCACGCATCCGGACACCGCCCGGCGCGACATTATCCTCGGCGGCGACGGACACGACGTGCTCTGTGGCGGGCCGTCCGAGGATTGGATTCTGGGCGGAGCTGGCAACGACGTGATCTGTGGCGGGCAGGATCGCCAAGCCAGTGACTTGCTCTTTGGCGAGAATGGCGACGATACGTTCCAGTTGATCCCGGACGATTTGCCGTTCATCAAAGGCACCACACAGGCCTACGAGCCAACGTTGACGGATTACTTCGATGGCGGCGCCGGATACGACCGGGTGTTGTTCCTGGGCGGCGACCGCGACAGGCTGAGCCGGCCAGTGCCGGACGAGGTCGCGATTCGCTGGAACAGATTCCTCCACCGCTACGAGTTCACCTGTCTTGTCTGGGACATCGCCAACCAGGAGTTTGTCGCCGACCCGCTCACCGGGCGTTTCGAGCAGCGGTATGTGTATTACCAAACCCGCTCGGTCGAGCGCACGGTGATCAGCACCCAGTCGGGCAATGACGTCGTGCACGCGGACGGCGGATTCAAGTTCCCCGGCAGCAACAACACCTGGGGCATCCAGCCGGGCGATTTCGAGCAGGGCGCTCATATCGCCTCGCTCGAAATCTACGGCGGGACCGGCATTGATCTTCTTTACGGCGGCGCGCTCGACGACACCATCGACGGCGGCCCGGACGACGATTTCATATTTGGGGGCGAAGGCGATGACGTTCTCGTGGGCGGCGGAGGCGACGACCTGATTGTCGGCGACGCCGACGTTCGGCCGGATCGGTTCGAGGCAGTGACACGCGGGCTCGAGTTGGGGCGGAATGACGACGCGCCATTCGCCGCCTGGCTGGCCAGCGCGAGACCCGGCATGACGATCTCCAACCTGAGCTTCCACGCCGGTGATCGCGGCGACTGGTATGTGTTGCCCACGCCGGACGCCGGCTGGAGCTGGGGTTCGGCATCCTCCGCTAGGCTCACGTCTGACATGATTGACGTCATGTTCGACGATCCGGCGGCCCAGGCGCTCTTCGACGCTTCGCTGCGGGATGGTTTGAATGCGTTCTTGTATGCCGGGGTGAACCGGGCCGCCCAAGGCCAACCGCCGCAAATCGTCCCTGTCGAGCAATTCTCCGGTGTGCCGGACTATTACCTCCTGCGCATCATCAACCCGCATCTATTCGGTCTGGCTGGGGAGGCCGCGCTGCCAGCGGATGGGACGCTCGAAGCTGACGCGTATTTCACGCTTCGCATTGACAACGGTCAGGAGATTCCCGTGAAGGTCTCGCGGGATGTCGAGAATAGCACCCAAGACGATCTGGTGGACGACGTAGGTCGCGCCCTGACTCAGGAATTGAACAAGGTGCAGTTGGGGGGTGTTGTTAGCGCCAGTCGGCTGGGTGACCGCTTGCTGCTGGTCTTGAGCGGCGCCAAGACGATCGAAGTCACCGCCGCGGACGAGACGACGCTTGGCCAGCTCCATCTGCGCAAAGATCAGCAGGCGTCCGTGAGCCCGGCGGCCATGGGCACTTACAGCATCTCTTTCAGCGAGACCCTGGGCGACACGGTGGACGTCGCGCCCGGCACAGCCGACGTGACACTCGATGTCGAAGACGCGGCGTGTCAGCCGGTCCTCATACCGCTGGGCGACATCGTTGGGAAAGGGTTCGATGCGTTCGTGGGCTTTGTTCTGGACAACCAGGCCGGCCCGAGCCTGGCCCTGGTCTGGTTGGGCGGGAGCAATCTTGCGGCGTGGAACACTTCGACACCCGATGTCGTCCTGAGGTTGCCCGCGCCGGTGGAGTCCACGTCGGTCCAGGGCGCGCAATCGATAATTGCGCGGGGCGGCGACCTGAACGGTGACGAGATTGAGGACCTGGTGGTTGCGATCAGCCAGGTGTCAGGGGCGGCGCCGGTCGGCGAACACGGTGTGTACATTCTGTTTGGGCGGGCGGAGTGGCCCGCTATGGTCGATCTGGTGCGTGAAGCCGACGTGACGATAACCGGCTTCGCTGGACGGCTGGCGGTTGCGGGAGCGGGCAATGTCAATGGCGACAGGAACCGGGCCAACGGCGCGCCGCTGGACGACCTGGTCGTCGGCGACGTGAACACGACCACCGGCGCCGGCAATGTGTATGTGTACTACGGACGGACCGAATGGCAGAAGACGTTCCTGCACGCCGATTTCAGGTCGAGCGCTGGCGACAACGCCTTCACCGCCGAAAACGACTCCCGCGGTCCGTTCTATGCAACGGGTCTCTGGGACACATCGACGCGCCGTGAAAATGACTTCGGACACAGCGCCGGCTCGAGCTTCCACTTCGGACGCGACACCGGTACATACGACTGCGGCGCGCTGGCCACGGCCGGGCGCCTTGTCTCGCCCGAGTTTGTTGTGCCGGCGGGCGTGGGCGCGGTGGAACTGAAGTTCGCGTACTTCCTCGAGACAGAGGGTTACGCGGGGTACGACGTCGCAAGCGTGCTGGTCGCCATTGACTCGGGCGATGGCAAGGGGTGGGTTTTCACGCCGCTGACTGATGTGCCGGAGAACACTGGCGCCCGGCTCGCCGATCCGAGCGGCTCGTGGCGGGAGGCGACGTATCTGCTCACCGCACCGCTCTGGACAGCAGACCATCCCGATCTGCGCGTCAAGATCGCCTTCGATTTCGACACTGTTGACGCGCTCTACAATAGATTCGAGGGCTGGTACGTCGACGATGTCCGCTTGCAGACGCCTGCCCTGGGCCTGACCGACGCGAATGTGACGATCGTAAGCAACGCGACACAATTCGGGGCGGATGTTGCAATCGTGGGTGACATGGACGGCGACCGCTACGGCGAGGTTGCAATTGTGGGCTGTGAGAAAGTGCCGCCAGTCAAGCCCATCGATGTTTACCTGGTCTGCGGCCGTAGCGATCTGGCGGGACAAGTGTCGCCCAGCTTGCTGTTCAACGTGGCATTGAGTGGCGATCCGTTCGGATACAGGTTGCTCGCCGCCGGCAGTGTAGACGACGACGCGCTCGCTGATTTCGTTGTCTCAGGTCCCGCCGATAGTGTGCTTGCGCTGGGTAACTCGGGAGGCGTACTCACACTGGTGAGCAACGCGCTCGCCAACCTCATTCCGCTGGGCGATGTGAACGATGATGGCGTAGGTGACTTGGGTGCCCTTGCGGTTGAGTTGAGCCCGACTCTTGCAGGCGACCAGACACGGCTCGCCCATCAGGTCGGGTATTGCTACTTCGGGAGCGCAACGCGCTTTGCCTCGGCCGACTTCGGTCCGCCGGACTTGGTGTTCGAGCCGGCACGCGCTGCCTATTTCGCGCCTGGTTCGGCGCCGGTGCGCCCATTGTTGTTTGGAACGGTTGGTGACGCCGACGGCGACTCGGTCAGCGAGTTGGCGGCGGCGGACCACCTGGGCGGCAATCTGCACGTCTGGCTAACCGCCGTGCCCGGCGGGCCCGTAAACCCGTCGTCCACTCCACTGCCACGCGAGTATTTCGTCTTCGCTCTGGCCACCCCGGAAATAATAAATGCCGCGCGGCCCCCGGCCGGCCTCAATCTGTCTGGTTTCCAGGCCCCGACAAGCCTGGACGAGGCGTTCCTACTAGAAGGCGCCAGTGCTGAGGAACGTCTGTCTGCCGTGACTGATGTGGGCGATTTCAACGGCGACGGCGTGCGCGACTTCCTCCTGACAAGCGCTGCGAACAGCTATCTCCTGCTCGGGCCCGTGAATCTCACGGGACGGGCCTTGGTCTGGACCCGCGCCGCCATGGTCTTCGACGGCGCGGCGATGGGGCAGCCAGCCCAGCGCATGGGCGATATCAACGGTGACGGACTGACAGACCTGATTTTCCTGAAGTGTGCGGCCGGCAAGCTCATGCTGGGCATTGTGCCAGGCAAGTGCGATGTGACGGCGCGTCTGATCAGCGCCCCTGACTATAAGGTCGAGCTGCTCTGGACGGACGCGTTTCTCCCGACTGTCGCGGCACTGGAGTTCAATGCTGATGCCTACGCCGACGTGCTTGTGATGCGCGCCGCTGTTCCCAATGCGACTGCCGATGTCGAAGTCGGCCAAGTCCTCTCAGGCAAGCATCTGGCCAATACCGTGATGGGTGTCAATGTTGGCGATCCCGGCCCGCAACTGTTGGCGCGTGTGTTTGCGAAGGCCGGTCTTTCTGGTTTCTCACTGGCTGCCTGCGTGGCTGGCGATGTGAACGGAGACGGTCTCGATGATGTGCTGGTCGGAGCAAGCCCGCCGGCGGAGGCTTCGGCGCCG
>JAXDCU010000620.1:0-9733 GCA_034677645.1 Verrucomicrobiia bacterium | reverse complement strand
CCAGAATTGCCGCCGCCGCCGCGCGGACTTCCAGTTTGCTGTGTCGCTTCTTTCCAATCCGCTGGCGCGCCAGAGGTCCAAGGCCGGGCGCTTTGTCGACGCTCTGCCGTGCGCAAGTCTGCGATGCGGCGGGCTGCAGACCGGGCGTGCGGTTTGGTTCGCGCTTCATGCGATCTCCCTTACCCCCCATCCAGGCCGGAACCACATCAGCGTCGGGAGCGCAATCAGCGGCGTGAGCCACCAGCCTGCGTCCTTCCAGCGTTCGCCCTGACCGCTAGCCACCACCGCCGCGAACTTCGCCTGTTGGGCCAGCGCCCGGACGTCGCTGTCGTTGGGCGTGATCAGCGAAACGCCGCGGACCGATTGTTTCAACGCGTCCGCTTCCGCGCCCGGAGGCAACGGCGCCAGCGTCCGGAGCGGGACGGACCAGTCCTTTCGGAAACGGGCCAGCGCCGCCTGCTGCTCCGGCGCAAGGCCGTCGGTGATCCAAAGAATCGAGCCGGCCTGACCCGACTTCGAGAGCGCGCCCGCGGCAAGGGTCAGGGCCTCCACCGCCGCGTCTCCTTCAGTTGGCATGATTCTCGGGTCCAGCACGCCGGCGAAAGTGTTGATGATGTCGCGGTCGCGCGTGAGCGGCATCACCACGTGGGCGCTGCCGGCGTAGGCAATCAAGGCGGACTTCGCCCCCGTCCGTAACTCGAGCAGGTCGTGTATCTTCTGGATCGCCCGGCCAAGCCGGTCGGGCTGCACGTCTTCCGTGCGCATGGACGGTGTGACTTTCAAGACGATGGTGAGAGCTGCGGTGTCTTCGGCAAAGGGCGGCGGCTCATGTCGCCAGGCCGGCCCGGCCAGGGCCACGACCGATAGAATCCAGAGCCCGGCCAACAAGATCAGCGGGCCGCGATGCGCGCGTCGCGGACCTCCCGTCAGCAAGTGCGGCAGCAGATGCCCCGCGATAATGTCGCGCCATCCGCGCGCCGGGTCCTGCATCCGGGCAATGCGCCAAAGGATCAACGCCGCCGGTAGTAGCGCGGTCAACCACAACGGCCGTAGGAAATGGAATTGCATCAGGTCACGCACGCGTGGGTTGAACAAACGAGCACAAAGGCGAATGAGACCTAACCCGGACCGGTCGTCTTCTGTATCGCGGATTGCCTATCCGCCGGGCTTCCGGAGTTCCCACGCCGCGCATTTGGCTGACGCCTGGCCGACGGGAAGTCGGCGATACAGCAGGTTGGAGACCTGCGCTGCGAGGCGACGCTCCTTCCGATCTCGTCCGCCGTGGCGACGACACGAAGATGTGCGCTGCCAGCGAGATGACAAACGCCGCGCCGAGTGGCCAGACATAGAGATCGGAGCGGAGACGGTAACTGGTCGTTTTCGCCTTCCGGGTCTCGATCGCGTCGAGCCGGTCATAGACGGCGCCGAGTTGCGCGCGGTCGGCGGCGAACGAGTAAAGTCCGCCGGTCACGTTCGCGACGGCCTTCAGAGTTTCTTCGTCGAGCGCCTCTTCGCCGACCGACTTTGGATCGCCGACGGCGACGGTGTGGATGACGATTCCTTTGTCGCGGGCGATTTCGGCGGCCTTGGCCGGCGGCACCTGGCTGGCGGTGTCGTTGCCATCGGTGAGAGCAATGAGCACGCGCTCTTCAATCTGGGCATCGCTGCCATCAAAAACGGCGATCGCCAGTCCGAGCGCATCGCCCAGCGCGGTTTTCGGACCGGCCATGCGCAGCTGGGCTTCGGCGAGGAGCGCGCGGCAGACGTCGAGGTCTTCAGTGAACGGCGCTTGCACGAACGGCGCGCTGCCAAACAAGATTAATCCCACCCGGTCCCCTTTGCGTCGCGCCAGGAAATCGTCGAGCACCTCTTTCACGGCGGTGAGCCGGTCAACGGTCTGGCCACCCGCGTTCGTGAAGTCCTTCGTCTCCATCGAACCAGACAGGTCCGCGGCCAGCAGGATGTCTCGGACCGGCACGGTCTTGGTGATGGCCGGCTTGATAACCTGCGGCCGCGCCAGTCCGAGGACCAACAGGGCCCATACAAGCACGAGGGTGACGTTCCGAAACGTTCCATGGCGCTCCACCACCGCGCCCTCTGCCGGCTTCTGACCGGTGAGCCGCGCCAATCGTTCGAGGAACGGCACGTCTAATCCGACGCGGGCCTCGCGATGTGGCGGTGCAAGCCACCCCACCAGCAGCGGAACAGGCAACAGGAGCAATAACCAAGGATGGGCCAGAGTCAGCATGGCATGGCGCGAGGATCGAGAGTCGAGGCTCGGTGGTCTTGTTCGAAGTGGCAGCGAATCCACCGCGCCACGAACTCCGACAGGGCGTCTGTGTCCCGAGTGTTGACGGTTGAGTAAACACCGCTGGTCAGCGTATCGGCGACGCCGGAAGGAATGGGTAGACCACTCGTTTGCGCGAGCCAGTCCAGCCAAGCTTGGCCCGTGAGGCTGGCGACCTGCTCGCGGGGATAGGCCGTGAGTGCGACGCGTTTGAGCAGAGTGGCGAGTTCGACGGCTGAGAGACGGCTCATCCTGAGCGCGGCGAGCGCTTCGTGCCGATAGGCATTGCGGAGGCGGTGGCGGAGCGCCCGAATCAGGAGGATGACCATGAGAACCAGGACAATGCCCAGGACAACATACCAGCCCGGGGCGGGGGGCCACCATGGAACAGACGCCGGCACGAGGATGTCGTGCAACTGGTCAAGGCTGGCGGCGTCGTTGGTCACGGAACCCTCCTTGCCGGCGCGCCGGGGATGTATCCCAGTCGTTCGCGAATCTGTTGAGCGATATCGCGGTCGGTGCTGATACGCAGACGCGGGACCTGGCCGTGACGGCAGAAACGGTCCAGGGCCGACTGGCGTTGTTCGAAATCGGCGGCGTAATCGTGACGCAAGGCGATCGAGTCCGTATCCACTTCCAGTTGTCGGCCGGCGCGGCCGCAGACGAGCCGTCCCGCCCCGGGCAGTTGCTCTTCCAGTGGGTCGAAGACGAACGTCACGAGCACGTCGTTATGGGCGGCGATCTCCTTGCCGAGGCGCTCGGTCTCGGAGTCCACGCCAAAACCGTCGCTGATGGTGCAAACGAGGGAATCGTGCTTGGCGAGCCGCTGGGCACGGCGCAACGCCTCGTTGTACATGCCGGGATTGGACGGCGCGTCGGTGTTCGCGGACAACTGCCGATTAAGGCGGACGATGGCGTGCAGGATTCGCATGACCCGCTGGCGACTGCGGTGCGGTTCGATTTCGATGAGTTCCATGTCGTTGAAGACGATCGCGCCGACACGGTCGCCTGCGTGGAAAACGCGCCAGGCGCCTGCCGCGGCCAGCTCGGCCGCAGCCACGGATTTCATGCAGCGGCGGCTGCCGAAGAACATGGTCTGGCGTTGATCGACCATCAGCAGTACAGGGCGGTCGCGTTCCTCGGTATAGACGCGGACGTGCGGCTTGCCGGCGCGGGCCGTGACGTGCCAGTCCATGGCGCGGATGTCGTCGCCGGGTTGGTAGCGGCGGATTTCCTCGAAGTTCAAGCCGCGCCCGCGCAGGCGCGAGGCATGCCGGCCGGCAAGCAGCGAGTGGATGGGCTGTTTGGGCAGGAAACTGAACCCGCGCGCCTGGAACTCGAGCTTCATCAACGACGTGAGGTCGGCATACACCCCCGGGACGGTCTGGCCGACCTGGCGCTCACGCGCGACCCGGGCATCGTAGGCTGGGAGGATGGCGAGATTCACACGACGGCGACTTGGTTCACCAGTTCGTCAATCACGGCGTCCGTGCTTACGCCTTCGGCGTTGGCCTCGTAGCTGAGGATGAGACGATGGCGAAGGCAGTCGTGGGCGACGGCGCGCACGTCCTCGGGCCGGACCTGGTTCCGATCACGCAACCAGGCGTGGGCTCGGGAGGCGATGTCCAACGCTAACGTGCCGCGCGGGCTGGCGCCGACGCGAATCCACTTCTCGAGTTGACCGCCGAATCTGCCGGGCGTGCGAGTTGCGCTGATGAGGGCGACGATGTAACGCTCAACCGTCTCGGCGGGCTTGAGCGCGTTGACCTCACGGCGCGCGTCGAAAATCGCCTGCTGCGGAAGCGGACTGTCCTCGGCTGGCGCGCCCGCGGTGGCGCGTTCACCTCGCACAAGACGCAGAATCGCCAGCTCGTCCTCGTCGCTTGGATGGCGGATGACGACGTGCAAGAGGAAGCGGTCCATCTGCGCTTCGGGCAGCGGATACGTGCCTTCCTGTTCGATCGGATTCTGCGTGGCGAGCACCATGAACAGGTCGGGCAGCTTGTGGGTTTTGCCCGCGACGGTGACCTGGCGTTCCTCCATCGCCTCCAGCAACGCGGCCTGTACCTTGGCCGGCGCGCGGTTGATTTCGTCCGCGAGGATGAGGTTGCCGAAGATCGGCCCGGGTTGGAACTGGAACTGCCCGCGGCCGTCTTGCGAGTAATAGACCTCCGTGCCCGTGACATCAGAGGGCAGAAGGTCTGGCGTGAACTGAATGCGACCGAATCTTGATTCGATGTGCCGGGAGAGCGTCTTGATGGCGCGCGTCTTGGCCAGCCCCGGCAGACCTTCCATCAGCACATTGCCGTTGGTCAGCAGCGCGATGATCAGTCTCTCGATGACGTGCTCCTGGCCAATGATTGAGGCGGCCACGCGCTGCCGAAGCTGTGTGATGCACTCATGAGGGCTCATGTTATGTTTCAGATTGTGTTTGGTTTGGCGTTCGGAATGGGTCACACCGGTCATCGTCGTCGTCCTCCGGCCGCGCGGCTGGTCGCGCGCTGGGAGTTGCTGAACTGCGACGCCCGCTGATTGCCCCAACTGCGAGCCGCCGCGTCGCGATCGAGCCCCTGGCGCACTGACCCAGTTGCGAGGGCCGGTTGCAGGCGCGTGCCCGCCTCACCACCGCGGAGCCCGGTACCCGGCTGATATTGAGTGCCGCCTCCGCCGACGCCTGGTCGAGTTGTGCTTTCAGGCTGGTACCGGGTACCCGCCTGGCCGCCGCCAGGCCGATCCCCACCGGGTTTGGTCCCGGCCGGCGTGGTTGTGGACGATTTCGTCAGCGGCTGCTCCACCTGATGCCAGCCGTTCTCGTCCTTCTTATAGACGTTTCCGTCGTGGCCGGCATACAAGTCACCCTCCTTGTCCTTGGCAACGAAGCCCTGGCCGCGACGTGTGTCGGCGCTAATGATTCCCCGGCCCTGGTCGCCTTGCGCCCATGCCACTGTGCCGCGGGCACCAGACTCGTGGCCGCCCCAGGCTTCGTTGCCGCCGCGCTCGGCGTAGAACCGGCCAGACGAGCCGTACGGCGTCCTCACACCCACCTGGGCAAAGTAAGTGTCCGTATGCGGGTTGTATGCTTCGCGTGCACCGGCGGCCCCGTAGGGCCCGTAGCGATAGGCGCCGCGTGCATAGCCACCGGTGTTGGGATTGTAGATCGCGCCGGCACCCGCGCCGCCATACGGCCCGTAGTACCTGCCATATCGGTAGTAACCGCCCCACTCGCCGCGGTAGACCGCGCCGCAGCCATACGAGAAGAAACAACTGCGGCAGTGATAACTGTAGAACCATGGCCCGCATTCGTAGCAATCGTGCTCTGCTATGGCCGCTCCGATCAACATGCCCGCCCCGAACATTAGGAGGCCGGTTGCGGCGTCATGGTATTGGCCTTCGTAGCCGGACGTGTACTGATAGACAACTGTGGTCGGCGTCGAGGATTGCACGACGACGTAGGTGACGTTGTGCATTGGGCTGGTTGGAGGGATGGCATAAATGGCGGCAGGCACGCTCGTACACAGCGCCCACGCGCCAGTCGGCGTTGGGGCGGTGAACCATACGCCTTGGTCGCAGCAGTAATAGAGGTTGTTGACCAGAAACACCGCCTGGGGCGAGTTGATCGCGTACAAGACGCTCGTGCCCTGGATCGCGATGAACTTCGGCTGGCCGTCGTAAACAGTCGTGACCGTGGCTTTTGGATCGCCGAGCGTCAGCGTGGTGTGTTTCGGTACGGAAGCCAGCAGCACTGCGTCCTCGGCCTGCCGCGTGCCGCGGACGGACGCTTTCACGAACGCGGCCGGGGAATCGTCCGGGATGGCCTGAAAGTCCGCCGGCAACTCCATCGTCGCCGGCTGCCACGGGCCTTCGAGACTCTTGGCTCGATACCAGCGCCCGGCGACGAGGAAGTAGAACTGGCTTTCCTTCGAGTACAGGAACACGGTGCTATCGGTGTTGGCAATCTGCATTAAACTGGTGTTCGGGATGGGTTGATAGGTCGGCTCGCCCTTCGTGAGGATCATCTCCGCGGGTTCAGTCGAAACCAACACGACCGGAGCACTTCTGGCGGCCTTGCCGGGGATGTTGGACCGAACGTCGTCCCAGTTGGGATTGGCTGGCAGTTTGCGCAGCGCATCCGGCAACGAGAGGGCCAAGGCCCACGGTCCGTTGACCGGGTCGGTGGTTTCGAGCCAGTAATCGGTGTTAAGCAGGTAATACCGACCGGAGGCGGAATCGAAGAACAAATCCCAGTTGGTGTTGAGCGCGAAGAGCAACTTGCTGTCTTTCGCGACCGGCTTGAACTGCGGCGACCCCAGGAAAATGACCAGGATCGCCGGCTCGGCTTGATGGAAGATTCTCGGCGGATCGAGATTCACGTTCACGGGCCGTTGCTCGGCCCGCACCGCTTCCTTGTAAGCCAGCAACCGGTCCAGCGAGATCACCAGCGAACGCTTTGGCGGCAGGAGGCTGTTGACAAGCTTCTCGAACTCGGCCTGTTTCTTGTCGGGCACGTTTGGGAACCGGACCTGGCGGCGTGGATTCACCGTGGTCACGGTGCGGGCGTCGCGGTTGACAATGGTGTCGACGTTCACGTCAAGGACGCCATAAACTTCCTTCTTGTCCGGGGCAGTCTGCACGGCGATGGCGCAGCGGACTGAGCCGTTCGTGTAGCCCAACCATTCGCCGAGTTGGGGCTGATAGACGGTCAGAGTGGCGCGGTCTTGCTTGAACTGGCGCGGCCATCCGGGGTCGGCGGGTTGTGACGGGACTGCAGCTTGGAGCAGCGGCGCGGCCATCACAACGGACAAGGTTCTCAAGAGCAGTTGTTTCACTGTTACTCCTTCTCTCTGTTCATTGCGGGAACGGGAACGTGACAGTTAAGCGCACACCCCGGTCGGGGCCGCTGCTCGCTTGTGCCACTCCCATGTCCGCTGGCACAGGTTGCGGTGCTCGCATTGCTCGGTGCCGATCACGATCCCGCCTCCGGGACGGGCGGAGGCGAACGGAGGAGCGCCCACAACTGGGAGAGGTCGTCCTTGAGCAGGTAACGACAAGCACCAGCTTGCAGGGCCGCCTCGCGCAGACCTGGATCGTCATGCTGCGTCAGGATGAAAATCTGGGCGTCGGGAAACCGAGCCTTGATTTGCGCCGTCGCGTCCAAACCGTCCAGGCCTTTCATGGCTATGTCCATTAGCACGATTTCTGGCCGGAACTGGGGATACTGCGCCACCGCTTCCTGGCCATCTGCACATTCCGTGGACTCCGCTTCCAACGTCTTCAGCCCCATCAGCACCACTTGTCGAAAGGCGGCGTGGTCATCGACAATCATGATTCTCATTCGTTCTTCGGAGACCCGCCGGCGCGCAGGCAGTTTTCTGCCTTCAGAATGCAGTGTGGTCACTTGGGTGGGAATCGGAATAGAGGTGACTACCCTTTTGAGGTGAAGGTTTCTACTCAGCCACCGCTCCTGAACCGACTGGCCAATCGCCAATCGTAAGACGCTACAGCCGCGACTTGTTGTCGTAGGCGAACTTGACGAGGCTGTGAATGCCGTGGACGTCCAACTTGGCGCAGATGTTGGTGCGGTGGTTTTCTACAGTGCGCGTGCTTAGACCGAGCTCGTCTGCGATCTCCTTGCTGGTCTTGTCTTCGGAAACAAGCCTCAAAACCCGGCGTTCGGCGGGAGTGAGCCGACCCAGTCCAGGTTTTTCTTTTCGCAGGGCCACAGCGCCATCGCGCCTGGCGATCAAGAACTCGGCGAGGATGGGGCTGATGTAACAGCCGCCGGCCATCACGGTTCGGGCCGCGTCGAGAATGTCGGTCACGGCGCTGTCCTTGAGCACGTAGCCTTTGACGTCCAGGTTCATTGCTGCGTTGAACAAGTCTTCTTCCTTGTACATTGTGAGGATGATCACTTCGGCCCGCAATCGTTGCGCCCGCATCTGCCGCACCACCTCCAATCCGTCCAGCGCTGGCATGTTGAGGTCGAGGATGCAGAGGTCGGGTTTGAGTTCGCGGACCGCTTCCAGGGCCTGGCATCCATCCCCGACCTCACTAACGACGCGAAAGGCGGATGCGGCCTCGATGGTTTGGATGAGGCCTTGACGGAAGAGGGGATGATCGTCAGCGACTAGAATTCTGAGGGAAGGTCTCATGAGGCCAGTCGTCGAGGACCGAGAACTGAGGGTTGAGAGTCATGAAAGCGTTCCGCGAGAGAGAAGTAATCGTTTCAGGTTCGATGCGTTTTACCGCCAATCTCCTGCTTGGACACTGGTTCCTTCCGTTTCATTGGAATCTCAATCGTCCAGCGTGTCCCCTTCGCGCACTGCGAGTCGCAATCGAACGTGCCGTCGAGGATCAGAACGCGGTCGGCGATGTCCGTCAGGCCCATGCCAGCGCCGCGGTCTCGGGCGGCCACGGGATCGAAGCCGCAGCCGTCATCCGCGACGACCAGGCGAATGTTACCGCCCTGGAATGAGGCGGAGACCAGGGCCTCGCTCGCATGGGAATGCTTGACCACGTTGTTCAGGAGTTCCTGCACGATGCGGTAACAGTGAATCTCCATCGACGCACCCAGCAGCCCATCGATTGAGTCCACCTGCGCAACACAGTGGACGCCGGATGCAGTGGCCACGTTCGCCACCATTGTCTGGAGAGTTCTTGTCAGCCCGAACCGGTCCAGTTGATAAGGGCGCAAGTTGTGAGAAATCTCCCGCACCTCGGCCAGGCTCGCCGAGGCCACACGCGAAATCTCGCTATACCCTTCGGCAGCTTTGGGGGCGCGGGCCGCCTCCTGCAGGCCCAGCAGCGCGCGATTCTTGATCACCAACAGGTTCTGGCCCAGGCCGTCGTGCAAGCCGGCGGCAATCCGCCGGCGTTCCTCTTCCAGCGTTTCAATCAACCGCCGCGACAGGGCGCGCTGCGTGGTCTGCTCCATTAAGCGCCGGGTCTCGAACAGGTCCGCCTCGGCGCGCCGGCGCCGGGTTCGCTGCGCCACCAAGGCGACGATGGTAAGCACCTCTGCCAGGATTATGCCCGCCGCGCCGATTATGTACCACCCGTACTGAGCCCACACCGACGGCTGTCGTTGATCGAACCCGCCGAGCACAATGTGTTTCGGATCGCCGGTAGTGGCTTGAATATCCGGTGAGACCGCGACCAGTAACAACACTCCTCCCCCCAACGCCAAAAGCCCGTTCTGTAATCGCCCGGACACTCCCATATCGGAGCTCCCAAATCCCACCGTCACATGGACATCGTATCGCCACGGGCCAGTCCGTCAAGAGCCTCTGGAGGCATGACGTGCCTCAGTTTGCCCAAGCTAAGTGGTCTGTTTCACAATTACGGCCACGTATGTCACGAGCCCCGCCGCCGTGACCCGGAGGGCTGGGGCGCTTTGGCCGGCGGGCGTCGTTGCTCGCTCCTCACAGACCGCTGCGGGTATGCTCGTCG
>JAXDCU010000619.1:0-10030 GCA_034677645.1 Verrucomicrobiia bacterium | reverse complement strand
AGGTCGGGTTGCCGCACTTGCGGCGCAAGAGGTAGAGGGAGCCCTGCACCATGGGGGCGTCGCGCTGGAGGGCGTGCAAGCTGCGGGCCAAGGCGCGGTAGAGGCGCCAGAGCTGTTGGCGGAAACGAGAGGCGGACTCGCTCATGACTGTATTTACTATAATGTAAGCAATACAGTTTGCAAGCGAAAAATCACCGCGAACGACAAGAATGATAGTCAAGGTAGCGGGACCTCCGAAAAAGCCGTTTCTACGGCCATTCCGCGCGCCCTCCCCCCACTGTCTGAATCACAGGGATAGGACCAAGTCTTGACAAACTATGCGCATGCCAAAACAGTCTTCTCTTAGTATGCGTCGCGTGACAGAAGTCATTTTGAACGAACGCTTCAAGGCGCCCGCGATGGACCCGCGTCTGCGGTGGCTGAATCCACCACCAACCTGGGGCGTGGATTCGGCGGGACTTGTGGTTAGACCGGGCATCAAGACCGACTTCTGGCAGCAGACCCACTACGGTTTTCGCGCGGACAGCGGGCATTTCCTGGGGATGGAAGTCGCTGGCGATTTCAATGTGACGACGCGTGTGCGTTTTCGCCCCGTGCACCGGTTCGACCAAGCGGGACTGATGGTCCGCTTCGGACCGTACTGTTGGATCAAGGCCTCGGCGGAATACGAATCCAGCGGGCCATCCAAGCTCGGCGTCGTCGTCACCAACCGCGGCTACTCAGACTGGTCGTTGCAGGACTTCCCGCGCAGTCGGAACGAAGTCCGGCTCAGGATTCGCCGGAGAGACCGGGACTTCCTGGCCGAGTGGGCTTACGGCGCGCAAGCGGGTTGGGACTTGCTTCGTGTCGCGAGCCTGGACGCGCCCGCTGACGCGGTGGCGCGATGCGGATTGTATGCGTGCAGCCCAAAAGGCGACGGATTTCGTGCGGAATTTGAGTTCTTGCGGATCGTCCGTCACACCGGTCGGAGCAAACTGAAGCGCTCTAGCGCAGCACGCGAAGCGCCGACCGAGACGATCGCGGTTGGAGCGCACGAACTGCTCACAACGTGAACGGGCCCATGCCAATGATCGACACCGTCTCACTTACAGCCGTCGAACGCGGATTGGACACCAGAACTCTGGAGCGCATCGAGCGAGCCGTGGAGGCAATCGTCGCAGCGAAGGAGCGCGGCGGGAAAGTCGTGGTCGTCACCGGCAGCGGCCCAACCCTTCACGAGGGAGTAACCACGCTCCTGGCCGAATTGATGCGTGCGGGTCTGGTGGACGGAGTAACGACCAGTTCGGCGGTCGTGGCCCACGAAATGGGCGGCACGCTCGACAAGGTGAAGCGTTGTCCGGGCTCGAGCGTCGGCGTCACGGCGACGGTCTTGCCGTTGGGCGGCGAATTCGAACTCACATTGCTAGGCGATGAGACGCTCCGAGAGATCGAGGAGACGCTGCCGCTCGACCATGAATTGATCGGGCGACTCAAAGCCGCTGCCGGCAAGACAATCATCAAGGCGGCGGGTAACCTTGGCTACCCGATGGGCCTGTGGCTGGAACATCTGGCTCCCGAGATTCTGACTCTGGCGCACGGCCACGGCGCTTCTTTTGAAGAGGTGGCCGGCCTTGGCAGTGACTCGCGCACTATGATTGGTATCGCGGCACAAGAAGGACTGCCCGTGCTGGTGACGATTCCGCAATTGGTCGGTGGCGGCATGGTCGGGCTGTGTATCGGCGACAGTCTGAGTCTGACCGAACGCGCCACGCGCCTGGCCCGGATGCTGAGCGCGGCCGATGTCATCATCGAATCCGGCGTGGCGCTGACGCAGGAAATCCACGACGGCCCGTTCGAGACGCACACGGGCCACGGCCTTTGGTCGGCGTGGCAAGGTCATTTCAGTTACAGCCTGGCCGGCAAGAGCCTCATCCGCATCGACCTCGACCCCACGCTGGAACGCGTCTGGCAGATCGAGCGCCAAGGAGGCGCGGTGCAGTCGGCAATCGCCGACGGCCTCCCGAAGACCAAGATGTTCAAGGTGCCGTTTCGGATGGAGATGTCGGGCTTCGCGCGGCACGAGGGTAGTCTCGCCATTGTCGGTGATCTCGGCGCGGTCTGGCCGTTGCTTGCCAGTCGATCGGCTCAGCGGCTCGGCGTTGAGCTTCAGTTCATGTCCTACCCACAGCAAACCGATGCCGGGCGGGCGATGCGGGAACGCATCGTGAAGGAGATTCGTCCCATGAGCCGGCGGCGGATGCTTGAGGCATTGCGCGGACGAGGCGCCACCCAAGCCCGGGCTTGATGACTGCCACCCCAGCATTCACATGGGTCAAACCAACGTTCTCGACCTCGTCGTCATCGGCCTCTATTTCGCGGCCATGGCGGGGATGGGCTGGTTCTTCGGTCGGCGCAGTGGGACCACCGAGAAGTATTTCGTCGGCGGGCGCGGCTATCCCGGCTGGCTGTTGGGTGTATCTCTGTTCGGCGCGGCCATCAGTTCCATTACGTTCGTGGGCTATCCCGCGGATGCCTTCAAGACAGCGTACTTGCGGTATGTCATTTGTCTCATGCTGCCCGTGGGCGTGTTTGTGGTGGGACGCTGGATTCTGCCGGTCTTCCACAGGGGCCGGATCACGTCGGTGTTCGAGTACTTGGAAGGCCGCTTCGGGCCGCGCACGCGGCTCTATGGCGCCAGTGTGTTTTTGATCGCGCAGGCGATGCGCGTCAGCATCATCCAGTACCTGGTAGCGCTGCTGGTGCATCGGATCACGGGCTGGGACGTGACCTTGTGCATCCTGGTGGGTGGGGGGATCACGGCTTACTACACGGTGGTCGGCGGCATCGAGGCGGTGATTTGGACTGATTTCGTGCAATCCGCGATACTGAGTGGGGGCGGGTTGCTGATCCTGGGGGTGATAGTCTACAAGCTGCCAGGAGGGCTGGGGCAGCTTCTGGCGGTCGCCTCGGCGGATGGGAAATTCATGCTTGGCGACCTGGACCTTTCCGACGGAAAACTGCACCGGGCTTCATGGGACTTCGCTTTGAGTCACAAGACGGTGTTGATGCTGGCGCTCGTCGGCGTCTTTCAATGGCTGGGCGAATACACGACCAACCAGGAAGTAGTCCAAAAATACTGCGCCGCCAAGTCCACGCGTGACGCGCGCAGGGCGTTGTGGATCAGTTGTTGCACTTGCGTTCCGACCTGGGGCTATTTCCTGTTCCTGGGCACGGGGCTGTATGTCTTTTACAAGGTTTTTCCGGAGCCGCGGGTCGCCGAAATGCTCTCGGGCGCGCGCAAGGCAGAGGAAGTGCTGCCGCATTTCGTGACGACGCAACTGCCCGCGGGCCTTTCGGGTATTGTGGTCGCGGCAGTGTTGGCGGCGGCCATGTCGAGCATGTCGTCCGCGATGAATTCCATGTCTGCAGTGTTCATGACTGACGTCTATCGCCGGCGTCTGGCGGCCGGACGCGACGAAGGCCATTACTTCCGGATCGCCAAACTCGCCACGCTGGCCACCTCGGTCCTGATGATTGGCGGCGCGTTTGTGCTGGTGAAATCGGAGACGAAAACGCTTCAACATTTCTACACTGAGTTCACTTCAATCATCGCGGGCGGGCTTCTGGGACTCTACCTGCTGGGCCTCTTCACCACGCGCGGAGATGGACGGGCGGTGGGACTTGGCATCGCTTTCGCCGTGGCCTTCTCCGCGTTGGTTTCATTCGCCGGTCTCGGCTGGCTGCCCGCTGGTTTCACGCACGCCGTGCAAAACCGGTTTGACAGCTACTACACCGGCCTGGTCAGCAACCTGGTTATGTTCGTGGTCGGCTTCACCTTGGCAACCCTCCTGCCCCAGCGCCCGCGCAATCTGCGCAACTTGACTCTGTGGACACAGGACAAGCCTCTCCGGCTGTAAAGCAGAAGAATGGCTTTCACACAATTCGTTTCCGGTGCATACGTGCTGTAATACAGAATGTGAGGAAGAATACTGTAGTGACTGCGGGGACGGTGATGGTACTGTGTGCCCGAAATGCGGGTCTTCAGGGCATTCTGACTATGATAAAGTGTGCGCCGATTAGCCCCAGGGCGGGGAGTGGCCCGTGCCGGCGCTGGCATCCGCAAAGCCACCGCCCTGAATCGCCTAACGCCCGCCAGACAACCCCGGGAGGGCGTCTCGGTTCCAAGTGGACGCCGTCGGCTCGGCGTTGCGCAGGGAGGATGCTGATTGTTTGAAGAGCTTCACAAAGCCAGTCCCACAGACGACACTCGACATTCAGGAGAAGAACCGTTCTAATCTCTTCGCCTGGCGGGGTCAGTTCTCGCCTCAACTGATTGAATGCCTGCTGGACGCTTACTGCCTCCCCGATTCCACCGTTCTCGATCCCTTTGCCGGCAGTGGGACAGTGATGTGTGAAGCGGCCAGGGCGTCCCTTCCTGCGTTTGGTTTCGAAATCAATCCATCGGCATGGAGTTTCGGTAAGGTTCACGAGTTCGTCAACCTCGCGCCTCCAGCACGCGAGGCCGTGATTGTGGAACTGCGCACTAAAATCGAGCACGAATTCCCGATCGCGCTTCGCCACAAGCGCGTTTTCACCAACCGATTTGGAGAGGCCATCCGCGAGGATATTCTGAATCTGCAACGAGCATCCTACACGGATAATTCAGAAATACCTGGAAACGTGGGGCGCGCTGTGGCAGGAGAGTCCTTGGCCGCCGCCTCGCCTTTCCGCTACATGCGGGGCAGAAGAATACGGACGCGCGGTTTACGCTCCGGCATTCCTCTCCGCCGGGGGTCACCTTGCACCGTGTGGGGGAGGGCCGTGAACGATAAAGAACGCAGAGAGGCGGCCCTGAACTTCAGTGGCATGACCGTCTTCTACTCGGGCCGTGAGGGGGGTGGCCATGTTCTTTGTGTTCTCTGTGGTTTCTTAGAGCTCGGGCGCAAGGGAATGGACCCGTGAACTGTCGATGATCAGGTCGAGCCCAGATCAGATATCTGCCGAGGCAACCGGTGCCGGTTCCCGAGATTGCCTGGATGCGTGTCATCCGTGGCCCATATCTGGCTTGTTACGGGGGCCATTCCTAGCAGTCATTTTGGTCATGCTCGTGGCTTGGTATGCACAAGCAGGCGAGCAATACCCCATTCTCAAGAGCCGCTCGGAGTCTTCATCGACCGACCAGTCCCCGCTGGCCCTGGAGGACGCGCAGTGTTGGATCGAGTTCGATCCGGAGAGCGGCGGATTGCGCCGGATTACGAACCGACAAACGGGCGACGAATGCCTCAAAGGCGGCGCGTCCGGGACGATGCCGTTCCGCATCTACGCGGATCTCAGCAAGGAGTTTCACATCGCAATCAATGAGAAGTTCCAACTGAGATTCGACGCTCCAGAAACCATCGCGCGCGCGGTTTTCCAACCCGATACCTGCTCGCTGAAGGCCGAAAAGCGCGAGGACGGCCTGACGCTGGTTTACCAAGGCCGCGGATTGGCGATCGAGCTCGATGTGCGCCTGACGAAACAACCGGGCGTGTCGGACTGGTCCTTGCGAGTCACGAATACGGGCGAGGCGCCACGCGAATTCCTCACATGCTTTCCTTATCTGGACGGCGTCCGGCTCGGAGCCGAGGCGCAACCGGACCTCGCAACAGCGATGGATCAGGCCGGGCTCGTGGTGCCAGCCTGGGAACGTGAGGGGGGCGTGCTTGGGGAAAGCAATCAGATGTCCATGCAGTGGCATGCCATCTGGGACACTGTTTCCAGAAACGCCCTGGCCCTGGTTTTCATGGATGCTGACGTGCGTCCCAAACGCCTGCTCTTGAAGGAGCCGACCATTGCGTTGCACTACTTTCCTTCTATAACCCTGGCCCCAGGCGCTTCGGTCGATTTCCCCGCAGTGCGGGTGATCGTGTACCAGGGAGACTGGCGTCCTGCCGCCCGTGCCTATCGCGCCTGGTATGACGCCGCCTATGCGCATGTGGAACCCCCGGCCTGGTTCCGAGAATCCGCCGGACTTACTGGCATCCATTTTCGGAAAGGCGAAGGATCAAACTACGCAGGACAAGTGGCTCTTCAAAGCTTCCGCGACCTGCCCGCCGCTCATCTGCGCTCGCCCCTCGACAACTGGGAATACGCTTTCTACTGTCAGACCTCAATGCGATGGCAGGATCGCGACTACACCCCGCACACCGATGGCGACAACATCGTCCGTGGGGACCTGGGCGGCACCGAGGCGCTGCGGGCGGGCATTGCGGGCGATCACCGACTTGGCCTGCACGCTACGCTGTATGTCGAGGGATACATCGTGCACGAGGCGAGCGATCTTGTGAGATTCGGAGACGGCAGGCGATGGGCCGTGATGCACAAGGATGGGACCATGACCGGACCCTATACCAAGCAGGGTTTCTATCACATGTGTCCCGGATGCAGCGAGTGGCAGGAGCATCTGGCGAGCATGGTCGCGCGCCTTTTGCGCGAGACCGATGCGGACGGCATTCGTCTGGACTCTTTAGGCTTTTACTACTGGCCTTGCTACAACCCGGTCCACCATCACGACACCCCGTTCGGCTACAACGAATGGATCAAGACCCTCCTGGCCAGAGTGCGAAATGCGGCGATCGCGGTCAACCCGGACGTGCTGCTACTGACCGAGGGTCCGGCGGACTGGTTCGGCCAGTGGTTTCACGGCGCTTTGACGAGTCGTTGCCCTCGAGATCTTTCCCCAATGCGGCTGGCGGTTGGACCATTCCGGACGTATGTCTATGCCTCGGGAGCGTTGTGGGGGTCCCTGTCGGGATTCCCAGGAGGAGGCTGCGGGGGTGCGGACATCCACACATTGGATTGGAACTGGCTGTGCGCAGAATCCCCCGTCCACGACGCCCTGGTATGGGGTGACATAGCCGACCAGGACCCGCTAACGTCCGACCCGCACATCGTGACGCGCCGATTTGAAGGTAATGGGTACTGGGCAATCGTCGTCGCGCGGCCTGCGTGCCAGGAGCCGATTTGGCCAAGAGGGACGGGAATCTCCAGTGAACATAAGACATACACGCTGACACTGCCGGACTTGGCGGCGCAGATCGAAGAAGCGCTGCTTTGCGATATTGAGACATTGACTTGGACTCCTCTTGCAGCCGAACGCGTGGGCGATGACCTGCGCTTCGAGCTTCGCACGAACTGGGGTTTGGTGATCCTCCGCCAGCGCGGAGGCCCTACCGTCGTGACGTTCGATCCCCTTCCAACGCTACAAAGAGGCGCGTCCACTGTGCTCCATCTCACAAGACTATCCCAGAAGGCAGACGGCACAGCAGCGATCTGCGCTACAGTTGTGGCCCCTGGACTCGTCGTTGAGCCGTCCAAGTCCGCGGCGACAGGTGATGTGACCGTCACGGTACCGCCGACTGCCCTGCCTGGTAACTACGCGGTCTCCGTCTCGGACAAGAGCGTGCTCGGCGTGAAGCGATTCCTCGTCGTCGAATGACGCCATGGTCGCGAGAGAGCCATTGGACCTGGAATCGACCACCTTCCCCCGAATCCCCGCAGAAACCCAGGGACAAGCCCCATACTCATGTAGGCCGGAGCTAGGTTCATGGGCTCAATGCGTTCTAAAACAGAATCTCCGCTCCCCATGAACCTTGCTTTACCGCGTAAACGCGGGACTCTGGCTGGCGGCCGCTCTGCATGGTCCGCGGCGTTGTCCTGCTCGCGACCGGTCAGAGTTCCGCCTTCAGGCGGCTTCGTCGTGGACCAGACCGCAAGGTTCATGGCGCCAAAGCGTGTTCACAGGAACAAGGAGGCTTTCCATGAAGCACAACTGTTCCGCTAGAGCTCGGCTTCTGCGGAGCGGCCGACATGTGCCGCACCCATGATCCAATCTCAGTGCATCTCCACGTCGCACGTGCCGATACCTGGCCGATAGAAACTGAATTGGACGTTCGGATGATCAGCCAGCAGCGACATCGGCACGGAGCTGTCTACGATTCGCTGGGAAATCATGAAAGTGGTGAGCCGCTGGCCGAAGGAATTGTCGTGCTTGCCCGCGTGCCAGATCGAGACTTTCTCGGCTTTCCACGTCTCGACCGGCCCCACACTAATAGCCTGGGTCGGCACAAGCGCGATGTTTCCACCTCCTGAAGTGCGGGCGTTCTGGGCGACTGTGAGCGGGTGCAGATCGACCACGCGCGTGGCCAGCCGCCGGTATTCGGTCGGCGATGGCGGCGCTTGGCGGTGGCGCCCCTGGCGTCGCACTGGATCGTTGAAAGCCCAGTGTTTGGTGTCCCCCTGCCCCCCTTGCATAACGGCGCAGCGGACACCGGCATCCCAAGAATCTCGATAGCCGGTCGTGTCGGATTTCGGGAAATGGAGGTTGCAGTCCGGCATTCGAAGCTCGCGGCGTATCCGGGAAAAGCAAAGCTCGCGATCGGCGCGTTCAAAAGAGAGAGGATGCGTTACCGGCACTTCGCGCCCGTCGAGAAACCATTCGTCCATCCCCCAGAAATGCCCCGAGCGCACGCTGAGGTTCAAATCGTTCACGATCCGCGCCACAAGAGGCAGTTGTTCGGTTGGGCCGATTGGACCGCAAATCCCGACCGGATTGTCAGGGGTGGATTCCTGCCAGGCGCGAACGTACTCGAGCGCCTCCGCCATGTAGAACTCCTCGAGGGTGTCATGGAACACCACCCGGAATCCTGGTCTGGAGAGCTTCAGCATCTTCTCGGGAGTCAGCCGCGCGGCGGCCTGGATGATCTCGTCATCGAGTGTGGTGTAGTCCCACCAATCGGGCGCAATGGCGCTGAGTTTCCGTGTCATAAGTAATCCTTGTCGAGACGAGCGCAGACTAGCCTCTTGCCTGTTCACGCGCAATCGAATTGAGCCTTGCTTTGATGTTGATTTCAGCAGCCCTCGACTTAGCCTCCGCCGATAGCGGCGCGCAACCCGCGTCGACTCTGAGCTAACAAATCACTCAAGTCATTCCATGCAGTCACGCATCGGCATTCTCACTGGAGGCGGCGATTGCCCCGGCCTCAACGCCGTCATCCGCGCAGTCGTCAAAACAGCCGCCCAGTGCAACTGGCAGACGATTGGCATTCTCGGCGGGTTCGAGGGGCTGCTCTCCCCGGCCAAGACACGGGTTTTGGATTACCACGAGATGGACGGACTCCTGTTCGTGGGCGGCACGATACTTGGCACGTCTTCGAAGGGCAGATTCGCCGCCAAGACCGGCCATGGTCAGCTCAGGCGCATTGCGGACGCCGTTCTCGACGAGGCGCACCGCAACTTCAAGGCGCTTGGCCTCAGAGCGCTTGTTGTTGTGGGTGGCGACGGCTCGCTCACAATTGCCCAGCAGCTTTTCGAACAAGGCATTCCAGTTGTCGGCGTCCCTAAAACCATCGACAACGACATCGAAGCAACTGTCGTTACGTTCGGCTTCGACTCGGCAGTCCACTGCGCCACTGACGCTCTAGACCGCCTTCGCACCACGGCGGCCAGTCACAATCGGGTGATGGTGCTAGAGGTCATGGGCCGCTACGCCGGCTGGATCGCCGCCTATGCCGGCATAGCAGGCGGCGGTGACGTGATACTCATCCCTGAAATCCCGTTCAACTTCGAGAGCATCTGCAAGAAGATCGCCGACCGCGAGCGCGTTGGAAAGAGATTCACGCTTGTTGTGGTGGCCGAGGGAGCGAAACCTGAGGGAGGCGGCTTTGCGACGGTCGGCCCGGTCGAGAAAGACAGCGAAGCGCGGCTTGGCGGCATTGGCGGGATCGTAGCCGCGGAAATTCAGAAGCGCACTGGCAAGGAGACGCGTGTATGCGTGTTGGGACACCTGCAGCGTGGCGGCGCGCCCACGTCTTTCGACCGCTTTCTTTGCACCCGCTTCGGAGCACATGCGGTCAGGCTTGTTGCTGAGAAACGTTATGGTCACATGGTCGCCTTCCGGCCGCCGGACATCGCCGCGGTGAAAATCACGGAAGCTATTGGTCGGCTGCGCACCGTGCCAGGCGACGGCGAGATGATTCAGATGGGCCGTGCCCTCGGCATTAGCTTTGGAGAC
>JAXDCU010000618.1:0-5547 GCA_034677645.1 Verrucomicrobiia bacterium | reverse complement strand
CGTTGGCGGTGTGGACGATGTCACACTGCCCAGGTTGGAACCCGTCGATTGGCATGCCTTGTTCGTCGAGCAAACCCACCTGCACAATGCCAGTGGCCGACGTGTCCACGTTGATCACCAGCTTGTTTCCCGTGAACACAAGCGGTGGCGTCGTAAACTCGCCACCGGTGTATGCGCCTCTCACGGACGTGAATCCATCGCGCCTTGAAATCAGACGGCTGACGCACGCTACGTTCTGGCTAGCCCCCAGCCCTTGCTTACTCAGGATGCGCTTATTGCTTTCGTTGCGGTCCCACCCATGCAACCAGTCACCGGCTCTGTAGTAGAGGTACATCTCGCGTCCGGTCGTGTCGGGTACAATCCCCCAAATCGTGCGGGCGCATCCCCAGTCGAATTCGCCTTTCATACCTAGCGGCACAAACGAGCGGCGGTCATGTCGCTCCCACTTGATGCCGTCCCGGCTCGCGGCGAATTGGGTGTCGAGCGGGCCGGCGTTAATCGGACACTCCTTCTCGAATTCCGCCAGCCGCCCCGTGTAGTGGTAATACGCCGTCGGGAACATGAAATACGCGTTGTCCGCCCATGGGTACTTGATGGCCGCGCTCATGTAAAAGTCCACGGCCGGGACGTCGCCTTCCTTTAGGTCTTGATCGTCCGGTTCGAACACAACCGCCATGTCTTGCACGACTGGAAAACCACCGAGGCGGTCCGACTCCGCTCGCGCAATTGTCCGGGCCCGCCCGCGTTCCGCGGGTCTGTTGTACCGCACATAAGCCACGTACTTTCGCCGCGCTTCGTCCCAGAACACGACATTCTGCGAGTCGAGGTGATGACCCTTCCCATCGGCTCTGACGGTGACGATGGACGGGTGAGTGAGCTTCCAATGCACGCCGTCACCTGACGAGTAGATGCGCAGCCCTTCGCCTTCGGGTCCCAAACGACAGGCCATCCGGAATCGCTCGTCCGTCGGCGCGGTGGGATCAAGAAACACCATCCCGCCGTCCTGTCCGAAGGTGATGCCGTTCGCTCCGTGGCCGACCACGATGTTATTGACTCGACTTCCCTCGTACGCAATCAGACCGATGCACGGCTTGTCCCATCGGATGCCGTCTTTAGAGGTTGCATAGCATATGGAGCCGTTCGTATGGCCGGTGTCCCATTGCAGCGAATCCATTGCGTGATACCACATGTGATATCCAGTGCCGTCGTGCAAAACACTGCTGTAAGGGCCAATGCCGCCCCGCTCCCATCTGCGATCAGGCGCTATCGTGAACTCCCCGCTTTTCCGAGGCGGATGCACGACGATGTCCACTCCCTTCGCATCGCTAATGAGTGTATGGTCCACAAACAACTGTCTGCGGTCGCCGATGTGCATCGGTGCGGTGAGGCCCGTGGCAACAACCGCCGCGGCCGCTAGAACCGGAAGGGCGAATCTGTTCATTGGGCGAGTTTTTCCTGTGTCCGCGGCGAGGATCGCAGAGCAGGCCCTAAATGTCGAGGTCGGAGGACTGGAGCTTTGGCATTCGCGCGACATTGGAGACGTTCGTGCTGTTATCCCACGGAATTTGCACAGGCTGCGCAAACTCTCAGCCATTCGAACGATCACCGTCTCAAGTACCCGTCCTCCCCGCTGCGACGAAGTCGCCTCATAGAGCGCGGCGCGAGAGAGGTGCTGCCATGCAACACCGGCAGTCCTTTCGGCGTCGCCGTTCGGTTGGGGCTGTGCCGCGCTGTGGAGTCCGCGCTTCGTTGAACGTTATGGTTTTTCCAGTTTGCGTTGTGTATGCTCAGGCCAGGGTGAACGGCAGATTGTCGATTCTCAATCGTGCTTGGCGCGAGTTCCGTTCCGATGTGCGCACTCTGGGCGGCACGGTCGTGTTTATCTTGGCCGCGACTTCGCCAGGGCGCGCGGCGGTCGTGCACAATGCTCGTCTTGAACTACAGGCTGACTCGACGAGGGCGGGAGTTCACCTGCGTCTCGCGGATCGAAAGGCGAACCTTGTTTGGGCCGACATGCCTTGCGTCTACGCTCTCCATCTATCCAACGGCGAGTGTCTGACCAACTTGCACAACGTGTTCATTGGCAAACAGAAATCCAGCCTGGAAATCTCCGGCGCCCTGGGCGGCTCCGAAGTCCGCCTGATTCAGGAGTTCACACTTTCGTCCAGAGCGCCGTTTCTCGAAGAACGAATCACGCTCCAGAATCGAACGGACCACACGCTTGATCTGGCCGACCTCGCCATTGGACTCCGCAAGGCACTGGGCGCGGACACTAGCGCGCTCAGACTCGTCGCTGTTCCTTACCGACGCAGTGCCGACGGGAAGTTGCATGACTATGGCAACGACGATCTGCTGGCCGGCCGCTTCAGCAACTCCGACTGGCGCAATGATGATTCAGTCGCAGACCAACAGCTATCCGACAGCGACAAGCTGCGGTCGGAGGCGTGGGCCTGGACGGACGGGAAGCACGGCCTCCTTATAGCAAAGTACAACAACGAAATGATCGAGTACTCCATGGCCGCCGTGGAGAGAGAGGGGGATCGCGCCTCGATGCGTTTTGGCGGCGCGGGTTTGGCGCTTTATCGCGAGCCGCGCCAGGTAACTCACATTCCGCCTGGCGACACGATCACGTTTGGTGTCACGCGATACATGGCGTTCGATGGCGATTGGCCTCGGGCCAGTGAGCTCTATCGCGAGTCCCTTGGCCAACGCGGTCACGCAATACCTCGCGATTACGCGCCCCCGCTCAATTGGAACGAGCTGTTTGACGTTGGTTGGTATCATTCGAACGTTGCACAGCTTCGACAACACTACACACGCGAAGCTCTGTTCAACGAAGCCGCGAAGGCGCGTGACATCGGTTGCGATCTCCTATACCTGGACCCTGGTTGGGAAGTCTGTGAAGGCACGACCCTTTGGGATGCGGAACGGCTCGGCGACGTAGCCGACTTTTCCCGCGAGTTGAAGCGGCGGTTCGGTCTCAAGCTCGGCTACCGGACGATTGGACGCGTTTACCGCGACGAGTTCCCGAAAGACTGGTACTTGCGTCGTAAAGGGCAAGCCGGCGACTACACGAGACCGCGAACGCCATCAAGCTCGCCTCAGCCGGAGCCCGCGCCGTTGACCGCGGCGGATGGACGCCGCAATCTGGCCCTCCTGCCTCAAGCAGTGGCCAACGCGTCCTCGGTAATAGCTGGTTTTCCTGACTTGCATTCCGTGGCGCACTTGAACGATGGCTACTACAACAATCCAGCCAGTTGGGTTTCTGGACAAGACCCTTCGTGGGCGGAGGTTGATCTTGGCGCCGTCCATGTGGTCAATGGAATCGCTCTTGGGAGCGAGCATACAGCGCGCTTCAATGACCGTGCTATTTCCAAGTTCGCACTGCTTGTGACGGAAGAATACGCCCCTGAGACGGCATCGCCTCTCTGGAAGGCAATTCTGAACTACGAAGGAGAGCCTATTCGAGGTACTCGGCATTTTGGATTCGAGCCGGTGGCGGCGCGCTGGGTGCGCGTGGTTGTTCAAGCGAGCGTTGGTGGCACGGCACGCATCGACGAACTGGAGGTCTACGAAGCCGCGTCCCCAACCATGGGTGTCACGCTGCCTGTGCGCCGCCCTTCACCGCCAAGCGTTCAGGGAGTGCCGATCGGTTTTTGGGAGGTTTGCACGCAGTCCAAGGCGTGGCAGCGGGAAAAGCTCAAACGAATCCTCGCTGTCACCAGCGGCGGTGTCGATTTCATGATGTTCGACGAGTTCGACTGGCGCGGGCCGTGTTATGAGGCAAATCACGGGCATCCGGTGCCTTCGACGCCAGAGGGACACGTGCGCGCCATTTGCGGACTGATTGAAGGGATGCGGGCCCGTTATCCAGCCGTGCTCGTCGAGGCCCACGATCCGGTCTGGCCGTGGTCGGTGCGTTACACGCCGACCTATTTCCGGCAAGGCTTCACACACAACCGATACCAGGAAAACTGGGGCTTCGAATTCATGTGGAACCCGATCGCCGACCTCACTTCCGGTCGCGCGTTTTGCCTCTACTATTACAACCTCGGATGTGAAATCCCGCTTTACGATCACATCACGATGGAAGGTGACAACGACGCTTGTCTCGCGTTTTGGTGGTATGCCTCCACCGTGCGGCACCTAGGAATAGGCGGCAAGAAAGGACTCAATTCGCCGCGCGAAAATCAGGCCCGCTACGACGCCTACAAACGCGCCGTGGCACAGTACAATCGCTTGCGCCCATTTTACGCGCGCGGACGATTCGTCGGCATTGACGAAACGACGCATCTGCACATCCATCCGACCGAGAAGGCGGCGGTGCTGAATGTGTTCAACCTTACCGATGCGCCCGTGCGTCGCGAAATACGGATCAGCACACGGGAGATCGGCTTCAACAGGGCGGACAAGCTCGCCGTGGAGGGGTGTGTGTCAAAGGGCGATGGCGACACACTCGATTTGAGCTTCGATCTGCCACCACTCAGCCCGGCTCACGCAGTCATTCTCTCCAGTAGCAGAAAGCCATCAGCAAAGGAGTCAAAATGAATTCTGTCGTTAGTCACACGCACGCCGCACGATCAAGCGATAGGCATGCAGGCATCAAACCGTCGTGCTCAGCCAATTCCGCCGTGAACGCCGGCCTCCAAACGCTGGGCCGGTCTTCATTGCTGAAGTTGTTCATGTCACTCTGGCTGGTGGTTCTTGTCGTGTGGCAGGCTGATGCCGCGCAACGGAAGATATACATCATCACGGATTTGGAAGGCATCAGCGGTGTGTACAAGTTCGCGCAAACCCGCGAAACCGAAACTCCTTTGGCTTTGCAGGCAAGAGAGTTTTTCATGGGCGATCTGGCGGCCGTGATTCGCGGTTTGCGGGCGGGCGGCGCGACGGAGATTGTCGTGCTTGATGGTCACGGCAATCAGGCGATCCTGCCGGAGCTGATGGTGCCAGGGGCGAAATACATTACCGGCCTGCCACGGCCTGAACTGTTCTGTGGGCTCGACAGTACGTACGCGGGCGTCGTGTTTCTGGGCTTCCATGCAATGATGGGGACGCCCGATGGCGTATTGCACCACACCCAGTCTTCAAAGACGGAAAACCGGTACTGGTATAATGGCGTCGAATCAGGCGAGCTCGTCCAGTGCGCCGTTGTCGCCGGGCATTTTGGAGTGCCGCCCATACTTGTCACTGGAGACGAGGCCACTTGCCGCGAAGCGGAGAAGTTCTTCGGCAAAACGTGTGTGACGGTGGCGGTAAAGCGAGGCATTGCGCGGGAGGCGGCGATGTTGTACGCGATGGCGGAGAACCACCAAAAGCTCCACAAGGGCGCGAAGCGGGCGATGGCTGCGATTCCAATATGCAAACCCTATCGGTTGAGCCTGCCTATCACGGCCAAAAAGGAACACTTGGTGTTCATAGAAACGTCGCCGCCCAAACGCGTGACCAAGGAAGGCACTATCACCGACCCTTCGCGCTTGCTTGATTTCTGAGCTGATACCACTGCTGTCCGGTTTAAAACCCCGGTAAACACGGTTGATTATGATG
>JAXDCU010000617.1:0-3096 GCA_034677645.1 Verrucomicrobiia bacterium | reverse complement strand
ACAGACCTCTGGCGGGTATGCTCGTCGCTCCCGCCTCGCCTGCGCCCAAAATCTCTAGCCGCGAACGTCACCGTATTTGCGTTCATGACCACTTAGCGCATTAAGGGGGGGACGTCGCACTGCGCTGCTATGCTGCGGAATCCTCGCACCCGGCGGAGGTCCTGGGCGAAGCGCTTTAGGATTGCCTAGGGATTGGTCTTTTTTTATGCATAATCACTGTGTAGTTGATGTTGGGTAGGCCCGCGCGTCTGTCTGCCGCCTGCTTGCGCGCGTTGAGCAGGCAGAGTGCACGGCACAGGCAGGCGTCGCGCGCGCCGGTCCGCCCGACACGATGCCAATGGCCGCGAGAAGAGGGAATGAGAATCCGAGGAACGGTTTTGCCTCAGTGGCGACGACGGAAGCCTCTGTCCCACCGCCGCGAAGCGGCTTCGTTCAACAAGAACAAAGAGGCATTCCATGAATGTTAATGTCCGAGGCAGAAGCCGGCACTTTCTAACCGTCGACTATGAGGCCGGGCGAAACTGCGTCCGGCTCATCGATCAGCGGCTTTTGCCTCACAGGTTCAGGGTTTTAAGCTTCCGCGATTTCCAGCAAACGGCCCAGGCAATCGCGCGAATGGTTGTTCGCGGAGCCGGAGCGATTGCGGCCACGGCAGCTTATGGCCTGGCTCAAGGCGCGCTTGCGTTCCGCGGCAGAGGAATGAGGACATTTCAGACGCGGGTGAGCCGAGTCTACCATACTCTGAAGGCTGCCCGTCCGACAGCGGTCGATCCAGTGAATGCCATGGACCGTGTGTTGGTCCAGATGCAGCCCGGCCGGACGGTCGAAGAACGCCAGGCGCTGGCCGTCGCGGCCGCGCGCGCGTTCGCGGATGAACAGGTCGACCAATGCCGGGCCATTGGCCGGAACGGGCTCTGCTTGATACGTCCGGGGATGCGGATTCTGACGCACTGCAACGCAGGGTGGCTTGCGTTCGTGGACATTGGAACGGCCACGGCGCCTCTTTATGCGGCGCACGCTGAGGGTCGCAAGTTCCGCGTCTTTTGCGACGAGACTCGGCCGCGATGTCAAGGAGCAGCGCTGACGGCATGGGAGCTCTCGCAGCAGGGCGTTTCGCACCAAGTGATCGCGGACAATGCCGCGGGGCATCTCATGCAGCGGGGCCAAGTCGATCTGGTGTTGGTCGGCAGCGACCGTGTCATAGCTCGCACTGGTGAAGTAGCCAACAAGATCGGGACCTACACAAAAGCGGTATTAGCGGCCAGGCACGGCATTCCATTCTACGTAGCGATTCCGCTCTCGACAATTGACTGGCACTTGGGGTCTGGCTCGGACATTCCTATTGAAGAAAGGGATGAGATGGAAGTGGTTGGAGCATGGGGCGTTAACAATAATGGGCTTCGTATGTGGGTGCGTGTCGCCAACCCCTCTAGCAGGGCGTTCAATCCGGGTTTTGATGTCACTCCACGTGAACTAATCACTGGCCTGGTCACGCCCGTGGGCATCTTGAAACCCCACGAACTGTGGCGAAAACGGCACGAGCTCGGCATCAGGAATGCTGAAATGAGCCGACTGGATGTGGACTGACAAGCAAACCTGGCTCAAACCCGGCATGATCGATCCAGCCGGCCACGCCGCGGCTGCCCCGATTATAGCGCTGTGCCGCATTCTAATTGGGGTGGGAATCTGTCTCTCGTTCGTGCCGCTCCGCGCGGAGGCTGACCTGTCATTCGAGCTCGACGCGGTTTTCAGACCCTCCATCGCAACGTCGAAGGGCGCGGCTATCTCGGCCGCAGTAACGCAACCGGATAATCGGATCGTGTTAGTAGGCTGCTTCGACCAACTCGGTGGCGTTCCAGCGAACGGCATCGGACGAATAGAACCTGAGCACGGAATTGATCCGACATTCCATGCCTGGCCCGGCGTGCGCGGCGAACTGCTGACCGCTGTCCTGCAGCCGGATGGCAAATTGGTCGTCGGCGGTCAGTTCACGAGAATTGGACTTGAGCAACGAACTGCCTTGGCCCGAATAAACCCTGACGGGACCCTCGACGAGAGCTTCCGTCCACTGCTGGCGGATGACGAAGCGCCCCAAGTCCGGATTGCGCGCCTTCAATCGGATGGTTGCATTCTGATCGGCGGACGTTTCAGGTCGGTCGATGGACACAAACGATCGTGCGTGGCCCGGCTGACGCCGGAAGGAACTCTTGACGAGAGCTTTGATCCGGGTGAGGGCGCCGAGGACAGCTTCGCGATGGTGTACGATCTGGCCGTGCAAGAGAGCGGGCGTGTGTTGGTTGCGGGGGCTTTCACGAAGTTTGGCGGAACCAGCCGGGAGGCCCTCTTGCGTCTGTTGCCCAATGGCACTTTGGACAATGCATTTGAACCTACGGTTGTCTGGACTCCCGGGCTCGCTCTTGTGCGAAGGATTTGCGTCGAACCAGACGGACAGATTCTAATTAGCGGACGTTTTGACATTGTCAAAGGTGAGTACCGCCGCGGTCTTGCACGATTGTCTGATCAAGGTGAATTAGACCTCACATTCAATGCCGGCCGGGGTGTCGAAGGCCAAGGTGAGCCGATGGTGCACGCAATCCGGTTGCTGAATGACGGCAGCATATTGGTTGGCGGTGATTTTGACCGGATAGGCGACCTCCCCAGGGCAGGGATTGCGCGTTTGTCGTCTGAGGGGGTTGCGGATCAGTCGTTCGATCCGGGAACTGGTTTCGAGCAGTCAGATGGCATGCCAGGACTGGTTCAAGACCTGGTTTGCATGTCCGACGGCACCGTACTCGCCGTCGGCAGATTCGAGTTTGTGGATGGCTTGTGCCGCCGAAATATTGCGAGGCTGTCGCCCGACGGCAAACTGAACGTCGATTCTGGCGAATCGCTGATGTCGGCCGAACGAGTTGGCGTGGTCCATGCCTTGGCGACAATGCCAGGAAATCGCTGTCTTGTGGGCGGCGATTTCGAGCGCGTCGATGACTCGGAATACAACGGTCTGGTGCGACTAGATCACATCGGAGCGGTTGACAAGACGTTCATTTCTCGCATTTGCAAGGGGGGGGTCGTCAATACCGTGATAGGCCTGGAACA
>JAXDCU010000616.1:0-11722 GCA_034677645.1 Verrucomicrobiia bacterium | reverse complement strand
AAACGCCTGCATGACGCTCTCCAAAACATCGAGGGGGAAGCCGACAAGCTGTTCATCAGCCTTGTAATGGACCTACAGAAACGCCGGCACGCGCCACTCACCGCGCTGATGCTGCGGGACCTGTACGATCTGCTGGAACGGACGATTGACCGGTGCCGCACCGCTGGCAATATCGTCCTGCGCATCGTACTGAAACATACCTGATAGCAGCGCTACCATGTTCTCCGTCATCCTGATGCTGGTGCTGGCACTGGTGTTCGTCTACACCAATGGGTTCCACGACACGGCAAACTCGATCGCGACTGTCGTCGCGACTAGGGCTTTGCCGCCGCGCCAAGCCATTGTCCTGGCTACTGTGATGAATCTGGCCGGGTCGTTGGTAGGGACGGCGGTGGCCGCGACCATCGTCTACGACCTGGTCCAGCCGGATGTGATCACCGTGCCTACGATCATAGCCGCTTTGGTCGGCGCGATAATCTGGAACCTGTCAACGTGGTGGTGGGGGCTCCCAACCAGCTCCAGCCACGCCTTGGTTGGAGCCTTGTGCGGCGCCGCGTTCGCCGCCGCCCACGGCAACTGGGGCGAGATCGTCTGGGTCCGGTCCGCGGGGGAGCATTGGTGGCAATGGAACGGGGTCATATTCAAGGTCGTCGTTCCCATGGTGGCCTCGCCGTTGTTTGGACTTGTGGCGGCGGTCAGCGCAACTGTGTTTTTCTACCTCGTGCTCCGAAACCGGTCGGTCGGTCGAGTGGATCGCGTGTTTGGGAGACTGCAGATTCTCAGCGGCGGTTACATCGGATTTGCGCACGGCAACAACGACGCCCAGAAAACCCTCGGAGTGGTCGTGCTTGGGCTGGTCGCCGCGACCAATGACGGCTTGCTGGACCGGAGCCCCGAATGGCTAAGCTTTCTACGCTGTTCCGAAGTGGCCGCGGACGGCGGCCTGGCAGTGTCGGTTTGGCTTAAGATTGCCTGTGCCGTGGCCCTGGCTGCAGGCACGGCAGCCGGCGGTTGGCGCATCATCCAGACGATGGGAAGGCGCATTACCGAGTTGCGACCCGTCCACGGTTTTGTGGCGGAAACCACGGCAGCCACCATTCTGACGGCGGCTGCGGCGTGGGGATTTCCCGTTTCCACCACTCACACCATCACGGCGACGGTGGCCGGCGTGGGACTCTCACGCCGTCTGAGTGCGCTGCATATGCAAGTGGTCAAGCGCATACTCGTAGCCTGGCTGCTGACGCTGCCGGCGGCCGGTGTGGCCGGCTACCTGTTCATGCTGCTCTTCGAAACCTCCGGCTGAAGCAGACGCCCAAACCATCCGACGATCACATCCATGCGAAAGCGTGTTCGCCAGTTCTCCCTGCAACGACTCCTCAGCAGCGATGACAAGTTCTTCGATCTGATGGAAGGCAGCGCCGCGCAGGCGCGAGAGGCGCTCCAAAGCGTGGTCCAGTTGCTGGAGAGTTCTCCGGACCAATGCAAGCTAGATGCGTTGGCTGCCACCCGCCGCAAGGAAAAGAGTCTCGCTTTGGAACTGACTGAACAACTTTGCCGCACCTTTGTCACCCCATTGGAGCGGGAAGACATCGAGGCGCTGTCCGACGCCCTCTACAAAATCCCCAAACTGGCCGAGAAGTTCGCCGAGCGCTACGTGATCTCCGGCCCCGCGGCGCAGTGCCTTGATTTTTCCCATCACACCCGGCTTCTGGAACAAGGCGGTGAAGTGCTGGCGCTCATGGTTCGCGAATTGCGCAGCGGCGTCGAACTCCAGACCGTCAAGGCGCAGAACCGCCGACTGCAGCAGATTGAGGGCGACGGCGACAAGCTCATGCTGGGAATGCTGCGCCAACTCTACGAGAGCGACCGGGACCCGTTCGATCTGATGCTCGCCAAAGACCTCCTCGAATTGATCGAGAAGGTGCTGGATCGATGCCGCGACGCGGGCAACGTGGTGTTCCACATCGTCCTCAAGCACTCCTGAACGCCACCGGCCATGGTCATCATTATCTTCCTGATCCTGGTGGCGCTAGCGTTCGAGTACGTGAACGGGTTTCACGACGCCGCCAATGCCATCGCAACGAGCGTGGCCACGCGCGCCCTCACCGGCAAGCAGGCCGTCGCCATGGCTGCCGGCTGCAACCTCCTCGGCGCCATGGCCGGCACCGCGGTGGCCACAACCATCGCCACCGGACTTGTGGAATCCGAGTCGGTCACCCTGACGACAATTCTCTGCGCGCTGATGGCGGCCATCATTTGGAACTTGATCACATGGTGGTTTGGGCTTCCGTCCAGCTCAAGCCACGGGCTCATCGGCGGGCTTTGTGGCGCCGCGGTGGCCACTGCTCACGGGAGGTGGGACGTTATCAAGTGGTCCGTCACCGACCCCGTAGCACAAAAAACCGTCGGCCTGTTGCACAAGGTTGTCCTGCCAATGTTCGTCTCGCCCCTCAGCGGCGCGTTGGTGGGATTCCTCTTCATGGGGTTGCTCATCCTATTCTTCAGCCGCATGTCTCCGGAGAGACTCAACCGGGGATTTGGCAGACTGCAGGTTGTCAGCGCCGCGTGGATGAGCTTCTGTCATGGTCTGAACGACGCCCAGAAAACAATGGGGATCATAGCCTTGGTTCTGTTCACGGGGACCAAATCAGGCGCACTGAACGGATTGCCGGGTTTTCTCGACTTCATGCGCACGCCGCAATTCGACATCGCGTTCTGGGTAAAAGCCGCGTGCGCCACGGTGATGGGCTTGGGCACGGCAACGGGGGGGTGGCGAATAATCCGCACGATGGGTTTCCAACTGGTGAAGCTACAGACCATTCATGGCTTCGCGGCCCAGGTTACAGCCTCCTTGGTAATCAATGTCGCCAGCCTGTGGGGCATGCCTCTGTCCACAACACACGTAATATCCGCGTCGATCATGGGCGTGGGCGCGACAAAGCGGCTGGGGGCCGTCAAGTGGAAGACCATGGAGCGCATTGTTGGCGCCTGGAGCTTAACGCTGCCGCTGACAATGGCCATGGGCTACTGTCTGATGTGGGCGCTGCAACATTTCGGCTTGGCCAGTTGAATGCACGCCGTCGGCTCGGCAAGAGCCTCGCCCCAGGGAGACTGGCCGGTTATCTCTCGGTGTTGGCCGGGCAAAGCGATGACTTCTCTCGACCGTGTTTGCGGGATTGCTTTCGATCGTTGGATAGGGCAAGAACGGCCTCAAAATGCGAATCGCTGGAATCCCACTGTTGATCGGCGGTCTTCTGACTGCCGTGGCGTTGGCTCAGCAACCGACGCCCGAGGCTGAAACAAACGCCGTCGCCGCGATTCACGCCCAGCGCGGGGATGGTCTGATCGCCGTGCAACCGTGGGTACAACTGCTGGGCGGAGGCGAGCTTGGAGTTGGCTGGCTCACGTCCCAGCCGGCCGATGGCGTGGTGGAGTGGACGCAGTCGGAGGCTGACGACGAATGGCGGCAAGCCTGGTTTTCACAGGACGGGTTGCGACAAGCGAATAGCTCAGCGCAACGAGCCGTCATCGACGATTACAAGCCATCGAAGCCGATCCGTTTCCGGGCCCGGTCGCGCGCGATCGAGGTGTTCAAACCTTACAGCGTCACGTTCGGCGAGCCGGAGGTTTCGCAAGAGCGGCGTTTGCCCGCTCCGAGCCGCCCCAACGGCGCCGTCTCCTTCATCGTCTTCAACGATACACACAACCGAGCGCAGCACTATCCGCTGCTAACGGAGAAAGCTGGTGTTCCAGTCGATTTCGCCGTCTTCAACGGGGACGTATTGCAGGACCCGCAGACCAGTCAAGAACTGACGGATCACCTGCTGCTGCCGATGGCGTGGTTTGCCTCGAAATCGATTCCCTGCTTCTTTCTGCGCGGCAACCATGAGACGCGTGGCGCGTTCGCACGGCAAATGAATGATTTTCTGATTCTGCCCGAGGGACGGTACTATGCAGCGATGACTTTTGGCGCGGCCCGCCTCCTTTTTCTCGACACGGGAGAGGACAAACCAGATTCGAACAAGGAATACAGCGGGCTGGTGGATTTTGAGCCATACATTGAGGAGCAAGCGGCCTGGCTGAGACGTGAGATCGCGGGCGAAGCGTTCAAGCAATCGACATGGCGCATTGTGGTGATGCACATCCCGCCTGACTGGCGGAAGGAACTGGAAAAGCTGGGGCGCGGCGAGCTTCGCGTGCGCGAGCGGTTCGTGCCGCTGCTGGATGCTGGCGGAGTAACGGCGGTGCTCAGCGGACACAACCATCATGCCGACGTGATCGAGCCGTGTCCGGACAAGAGCCGTGGTTTCCAGTGGCCGGTGTTCATTGGCGGCGCGCCAGTGCTCACGAATGCAACAGTATTCCGAGTGGACACCGACGCGGCGTCACTGAAGATCACCCGCTTCGGCAGCGATGGCGCCGTGGGCGCCGAGCGGACATGGAAGAAGCAGCGTGATAGTGCCTCGAACCCTTAGCAGACTTGGCGCCCGCCGCCACGAACCTCGCGAGACTTCGGGAACCGACCAAGACCTCAGATTTCCGTCCACACACCGGGCACTGGCGCTGGGTAGCGTCCGTCGGCGTTGGCCTGCACGGGTGCCGGGCTTGTCTCGGTCAGGCTGTCCACGTTTGAGCAGAACTGGAAGTTCGACTCCGTTGCCTGTTCCCACGTGACGATCTTCCCCGTGTGGACAGCGGCGCGGCCCATGATGGCGCCTAGGTTGGAAAGTGCGGCGCGCTTGGCCTCGTTGTGCGGCCGGTTGTTGCGGATGGCGCTCAGGAGCGCGTCCCACTCAGCTTGCCATGGGTTCACGGTTTCATTGGGCGCTCGCCATGCGATATTGCCAGGAGCAATGCGCTGATCTTTGTACAGCCAGGTTGTCGGCGCGTGAATATCGCCTGAGAACTTGGCGGCGCATTTTGTGCCGTGGATGAAGGTGGAAAAATCGTTGTGGCATTTGGGAATGTAGCGGCCGGTCACTAACGCCTTGGTCCCGTCGGCAAAGGTGTACTCGATCGAATAGCTGTCGAGGTTCTGACTTGCATCCGTGCTTCCCGCGAACCGCCCGCCCACACCGTGCGCCGACACCGGCCACGAATCCTTGATCCAAAAACACTCGTCAATCTGATGGATCATCAGCTCAATGAAAATCCCCCCGGACGACCACATGAACTGATACGGATGACCTGGGCTCAGTTGCCAGAGGAGTTCGTTCTCGTTGCGTGAGAAAGGCGGCATGAAATAACCGGGGTCCATCCGATACGCTCGAATAAGTTGGACTTCGCCCATGGCGCCGTCGCGGATTTTCTGAATCATGGCCTGTCGCGCTGTCGAATGGCGCGCCATGAGCCCGGCGGCTATCTTCAGGTTCTTCTTCTCCGCGGCTTCACCCGCCCGAAGAATGCGTTTGATGCCGCCGGGGTCAGCCGCGAAGTCTTTCTCCATGAAAACGTTCACGCCCTTCTCGACCGCGTATTCGAGATGCGGCGCGCGAAACGCGGCGTGCGTGGTGAGCATTGCCACATCGCCAGGCCGCAGGCAGTCGATGGCGCGCTTGTATCCGTCAAAGCCCCGGAACCTCCTCTCCGGTGGCACGTCGATCCTGTCCCCTAAAGCCTGGCGGAGCGCGGCGTATGACTGGTCGAGCCGATCCTGGCGCAGGTCGGCCATTGCGATCAGCTTGATCGGTCCGGCAGCGCCTGTGCCCACGGCGCGCTTGGTCCCGCCATCGTCTCCCAAGACCAAGCCTCCGGCCGACATCGCGTTGGCGACGGCGCCGTTGCCACGCCCGCCGCAGCCAATCAAGGCGAGACGAATTGTGTTGTCTTCGGCGGCGTGAACATAGGGAAGCGCCACTCCCGCGAGCGTTGAGACGGCGGTAGCTTGGCTGGTGGTCTTTATGAAATTGCGGCGTGAGGCAACTGGACTATTGTTGGCGTTCATCCGCGCCATAGTCTTTCGAAAGACAACGCGCTGTCAACCAGCCAGTCTTTGCGATGATCATCGGCTCAGCTGTTCGGAAGCGGATGGAATTCACCACCAAGGTCCGAAGCACATGTGCACCACGCATCACAGCCCGATCGCGTCCAACACGCGGAAGTAAATCCAGTGCCCAAAGTCGTTCGGATGATTGATGTTGTTTCCAAGCAGGTCTTCCGGCTTTTTGCGCGTGGCGAGCGTTTGCCAGTTGTTGAACACATCCGCGTACGCACAGCCAGTGTCACGCGCGACGCTGCGCGTGGCTGCCGCGTACTCAGCCATCCGATGCGACCCGAACTTCCACTTCGGGTTTGGCGGAAAGGCGGAAAACAACACCAGCTCCGCCGTGGTCCCGCCGCGGACGCGCTCGATCATCTGCTTAAGGTTCTCCTGGAACTGGGGAATCGGCACGCCGTTCACGTTGTGATCGTTCATACCAAAACCGATCAGGACTAGGTCGGGCTTCTCATCGAGCACCTTGGTCTGGAGCCGCTGCAATCCCTGGACCGTTGCATCGCCACCAGTGGCGCCGTTGACCGCGGTTATGCGTGAGCCTGGGTGCTTACGCCGCAACTCGTCAGCCCAGCGCCTCCAGAAAATCAATTCCGGCTTCGAGGCGTCCCCGCCCGCCGTGATGCTGTCGCCGTAGGCCACGATCTTTACTGGCCCACCAGCCTTGAGCTTGGCCTGCGTGGACCGAAGGAAATCGGTCTGGCGCTCCTGGACCGGCCAAGCCACGTCGGACTCATGGCCGTAATCCACGAACCCGAAATACCCGCTGTTGCCGAATCCAGGAAACCGCGAGTGATCGAAACCCTCCTGGCCGAACAGCATGTTATTCCGGAAATCGGGCAGACGTGAACCCGGCGTCCGCCTCAGCGCGCCGGCGGCGTAATCGACGACATAATCGCGTCCTTCGACATAGACCATGCTGCCGGCAGTCGGCAAATAAGTGTTGCGCACCGAGACCGGCTGGCTGCGATCCGGGATGTGAGCCAGGGCCGCGGGTTCTTCGCCGATGAACGCGACGGATTCACCAACTTGCTGATGCAGTCGAGCTTTAGGCCCCGTGGCACAGCTAGCAAGCAGAGTGACGGCCGTTGCCAGGGTAATGGATAGCCAGTGCAGGTTTCCGGCCATAGTTGTTCGTCCTTTAAAACTTCAGAGCGTCGAGTTCGTAGACGGCGACAGCGTACATTTTGGAGGAGGATGCGGCAAGCATCACTTGGAACGCTGAGTTCATTCTCGACGGAGTCAATGCCGTCGACGACACTCCCCGCCATGCGACGCGTTCACTTCTCGGTTCGACGCATTCTGCTGCTCTTGAGCCTCGCGCTCATCGCCCAAGTCCAGACCGCCAGCGCGGAAGACCGGCGACTTGCGAGGGCCGGTCTCGAAGACAAAATCCGAGGCGGATGGGCTGGGCAGATGATCGGCGTGGCGTACGGCGCTCCGACGGAATTCAAGTCATGCGGCAAAATCGGCGAGTGGGATTTGGTCTGGAAACCGGGGAACATCGAGAACGCCATTCACCAAGACGACCTCTATGTGGAGATGACGTTTGCGCGTGTCATGGACACGGTGGGCTTGGATGCGTCGAGCGCGCAATACGGCGAAGCGTTTAGGAATTCGCGGTACCATCTGTGGCACGCAAACGCAGCCGCGCGCCGCGCCCTCAACCGGGCCGTCAAACCCCCGCTGTCGGGCCATCCGCGTTACAACATCCACGCCAACGATATCGATTTCCAGATCGAGGCCGATTTCATCGGGCTCATGTGCCCCGGTCTCCCGCGTGAAGTTGTCCGGCTCGCGGACCGCGTCGGCCGCGTCATGAACTACGGCGACGGCCTCTATGGCGGCATGTTTGTCGGCGGGATGTACGCGGCGGCGTTTTTCGAGGATGACCCGCGACGCGTCGTTGAGGCTGGGCTTGCGTGCCTGCCGACGCGCAGCGGATACGCTCAAGTCATCAGCGACGTGCTTCAATGGTCGGCAGAGAGCCCTACCGACTGGCGCCAGGTCTGGCGCAAGATCGAGGAGAAATGGAATCGCGACGATCCATGCCCCGAAGGCGCTCTTGCCCCGTACAACATAGACGCCCGCCTCAACGGCGCTTATATCGCAATGGGCCTGCTTTTCGGCGAAGGCGATTTCGGCAAGACCATGGAAATCTCCACCCGCTGCGGCCAGGACTCCGACTGCAATCCGTCGAGCGCCGCTGGAGTGCTGGGAGTCATGGTTGGGTATTCGGGCATTCCCGACATGTACAAGGCCGACATCGCGAAGCTGGCGGACACCAAGTTTGATTTCACCGACTATTCATTCAATGACATCTGCCGTTCGACATTTGAGCGGGCTGTCACGCTAATCAGGAGAAACGGCGGGCGCGTCACGGCGACTGGAATCTTACTCCCAATCCAGGTCCCGCGTCGGCCGAAACTCGAACAATGGGACCCAGGCATTCCTGTTAAGAGAATTGATGTGGACGATGCGGCCTGGACATGGAAAGGCCCGTGGCGCCGCGAGAAGGAATCAATGATTACCACCGGCGCGGGCAGCGAGGTCAGTCTCAGCTTCAATGGCGTTGCCGTTGTGCTGCTGGGGCGGCTCGGTCAGGACGGCGGGAAAGCGCTTGTCCGGCTTGACGGACGGAAGCAAGCCGCGGCCGACGCATACATTCCAGAGCGAACACACGACGACGCGCTGTGGCACACGTATGGTTTGAAGGCCGGACCACACGCGCTCCGACTGTCGACAACCGGCAAATCCGACCCGCGCTCGACGGGAACCACGGTCGCCGTCCACGGCGCGGTTGTCTATCGCGCGCGGTGAAGTCGCGGAACAAACCAGGCATCGAACTGTATTGATCGGATAAGAACCCGATGCAGTGGCTGCGTCCATCCGCGTGATTCGCGGAGGTGGAGTTTCTCGGCCAAGTTGGCGTCTCGGTCTCGTTTTCAGTTCGACTTATGCGATTGTCACGAGGCCGCCAGGCGCTGGCCCACTCGAAGCTTGGCAGGCGTGCCACTTTGGGAGTATCTAGCCAGCGGTGTCCGGTAACACTCCCGAACGAATTGGCGCCATGATCCGGTATTGCGCCGTGATCGGCCATCCAGTCAAGCATTCCGCCTCGCCGGCAATGCAGAACGCGGGGTTTGCGGCTCTGGGTTTGAATTGGCGGTACCTTGCGTTCGACGTGGCGCCGAGCCAGCTCGCCGCGGCCATAAGTGGCGCGAAGACGATGAGGTTCATCGGACTGAACCTAACGGTGCCTCACAAGCTGGCCTCGGTCAGCCTGGTGGATGCTTTGGATGCGTCAGCCCAGACTTGCGCGGCCGTCAACACAATCCGGTTCGAGGCGCGCGATGCCACTGGCGCGTGGCAACCGCTGAGCAGGTTCGAGGAGATGCCCGTTTCCAACATAAGGACGCTCGGATTCAACACCGACTCTGACGCAATCGCGCGGGCTTTGCGTGATGAGCTTGGTCTGAACCTGGCAGGCACGCGAGTGCTGTTGCTCGGTGCTGGAGGCGCCGGACGGACAGCGGCGCTGAGACTGGCCAAGGAAGGCGTGGCCGAGCTCTGGCTCGTCAATCGCACCGCTGAGCGAGCCGATGCGCTGGCGGATGAGATCAGGAGAATCTTCCCAAAGGTGACGGCGCGAACTGGCTATCCGACCGGGGATGTGAACCTGGTGATCAACGCAACGTCGCTCGGTCTAAAGGCTGACGATCCAATTCCGCTCGATGCGGACCGTTTCCCGCTGGGACGGACGAAAGCGGTGTTCGACATGGTGTACAGACCGGCTGAGACCCGCCTGTTGGCCGCGGCTCGCTCAGCGGGCTGCAGGATTGCCAACGGTTTGGGCATGTTGCTTTACCAGGGCGCCGCCGCTCTCGAACTCTGGGCGGGGCGGGGCGCGCCGATTGATTCCATGCGCAGGGCTCTCGAGGCAGAGGTGTACGGAACATGATGCGCGCCGTGTCAGACTGGCTGGTGACGTGTTTGTGCGCGCCTGCGATTCTGGAATTAGAGGAGCTAAGGAGCCTGCCTTTTCATTTCTGGTCGGTGGTGGTTTTTGTCGCTGGGAGCGGTGTGGGGAGTTTTCTTAACGTCTGCATTCACCGACTCCCCCGCCAAGAGAGTATTGTGCGACCTGGATCGCATTGTCCGTCGTGCCTGCGCCCTATCCCGTGGCAACTCAACATACCGCTTCTGAGCTGGCTGCAGCTTGGGGGTCGGTGCCGCTTCTGTGGCGCGCGAATATCGGCCCGGTATTTTGTCGTTGAGCTGCTCACTGGCACAGCATTCCTGGCGTGTTGGTTGACACATTGCAGGACCTCAGTCCCACTGGCGCTGGTCTACGGAGCTTTTCTTGCCATGCTGGTTGCGGCCACTTTCATTGACTTCGAGCATTTCATAATCCCTGACTCGATCACGCTGGGTGGGATGGCCGTCGGTTTCGTCGCGGCGTTTCTCGTGCCCGAATTGCACAGGGTGACATCGCCAGCCGCGGCGCTGAAACAGTCCGCCCTCGGCGCGGTCCTTGGCGGGGGGATCATTTACCTGTTTCTGCGATTGGGTAAACTGTTGTTTGGTAGACATCGCTTGCGTCTGGCTCCCGGCACTCGCGTCTGGTTTCTCGAAACCGAGTTGGTTCTGCCGGACCAGCGAATAGCTTACGACGACCTGTTCTACCGGAAGACCGATGCCATCGAGCTGCACGCCGACCGGGTCGAGATGATTGACCGGTGTTACTGGAACGTGCCAGTGCGGTTGGACCGCGAGACGCTCCGGATCGGCGAGGAGCAATTCGCCACGGAGTCAGTGCCGTGCCTGGAGGTGTTAACCAGCCAGGTCGTCCTTCCACGGGAAGCGATGGGGCAGGGCGACGTGAAGTTCATGGCGATGGTGGGAACGTTTCTGGGCTGGAGTGGCGTGGCATTCTCTTTATTGGCCAGCGCGCTTCTGGGCTCGGTTGTCGGCGTGGGCCTGATCGCGGCGCGGCGGCGCGCCTGGTCGAGCCGCATCCCCTACGGACCTTACATCGCCGTCGCCGCCATGGTATGGGTGTTGGCTGGCGACGCCATCCTCGACTGGTATCTGTCCGCTCCCGCGGCAACGACAGGCCAGCTCAGCCCGGATGCTTCACATTCTCCATTCTCCAGGGTGTATGTGCATCCGGGCTATGCTTCGTCACACCCATCGGGCACCTGCAATAAGTCCTACCCGCACTGCGCCCTGTGACGAAGCGCATGATCAACCAGCACCAATGCGGCCATCGCTTCAACGATCGGGACCGCCCGCGGCACAACACAAGGATCATGACGGCCCTTGGCCTTGAGGCGCGTCTCGCGACCGTACACGTCCACGGTTTCCTGATCGCGTTTGACCGTGGCAACCGGCTTAAACGCAACGCGGAAAACGATCGTCTCGCCATTGCTTATGCCGCCCTGAATACCGCCAGAGCGGTTGGTGACTGTGCGGACTTGTCCGCCGCGGACACAGAAAGCGTCGTTGTGCTCCAAGCCGGTCATCTCCACGCAGCGGAAACCCGATCCGATCTCGAAGCCTTTGGTCGCCGGCAGACTCAGCATGGCTTTGGCCAGGTCGGCCTCGAGACGATCGAAGACAGGTTCTCCCCAGCCGGGTGGCACGCCCCGAGCCACGGCTTCGACGATACCCCCAACAGTGTTCCCTTGTTTTCTCATACGCTCGATGTGCCTGATCATTCTCCTAGCA
>JAXDCU010000615.1:0-3126 GCA_034677645.1 Verrucomicrobiia bacterium | reverse complement strand
GGGTCGTAGGCGGCCTGATTTCAGCATGGATTCTCATAGTCCTTTGGCAAGCCGTCGAACATCAGCGCGTCCGCTCCCAGGCCCGCGCTTCGTTGATCAACCGCGCCAAGGACATCTCCAATACACTGGGAATCGTCATGCGCTCCCAACGCCGCTTCGGCGGCATCATATCAAGGGAGCGGCTCGAATCGGCTCTGGCCGCGCTCATCAACCCCGACGAGCTGACAGCCATCGCGTTGTTGAATGCCGCGGGCGACATCGTGGCGTCCACTGGCGGCAACATTGATTTCGAAGTCAAAGGCCTGCCCACCGGCGCGCACTGGGGCAAACACGAAGTTACCTTGCTGAACCTTGTCGACCTGGGCACCAACGTTACCGCCGTCGGCTCCGAACCTGATGGCACACAGCCAACCATCGTCATCCCGCGCAGCGAGATGTTCAATCCGTTCGGAACGAACCGATCCGGCACAAACCGTCCATCGCCTTTCTTCCCGCGCGATCGCGACGCTGACCGACAGGCGGACCGCGACCACCGCGACGCCGGCGTAAACCGCGGTCCCAACCAGACGGAACAGCCGGTGCCGCCCATGCCCGGCGGCGGCCAAGCCCGCTCGCCCAACCGACCCCGGCAAAGAGGAGGGGATGAGCGATCGCCGTTCGGGCGTCCGTTCTGGATGGGTGAGCAGGAGTACCAGTCCGCCATCCGCAAACAAGGGGTGCATAGTTTCGTCATGATGCTCTCAACAGCTTCAATCCGCGCCGCGACGAATTACGATCTCTGGCTAAGAACGATCATCACCGCCCTGGCATCGGTCGCCGCGGTCGGACTGGGCTTGGCGTGGCGCAGTGTGATCCGTTCCTCCGAGCTGGAGGTTCGCCTTGCTCGGGCAGCCGAGCTAAACTCGCGCCTTAGAGAGATGAATTTTGCCGCTGCCGGGCTTGCCCACGAAACCAAGAACCCGCTCAATATCATTCGCGGTTTGGCACAGATGATTTCAAAACAGGAGCAAACCCCTCAAGAGGTCCGCCAGAAATCGCGCGACATCGTCGAGGAAGCGGACCGCGTCACTGCTCAGCTCAACGATTTCATACACTACTCCCGACCCCGCGAAGTCCGGAGCGCTCACGTCGACCTCGGCTCTGTCGTTGGCGAAGTCGCTCGGGCGTTGACGCATGATCTTGAGGAGAAATCCGTCCAGCTCCAGGTACAAGGAAACCTGCCCCATATCGAGGCCGACGAGCCGTTGCTGCGTCAGGCGGTGTTTAACCTTTTCCTTAATGCCATTCAAGCCGTCCCACGCGAAGGCCAAATCCAATTCGCAACCGTCCGCGGCGCGGCCGGCGAGGTCGCCATCGAAGTCCGCGACAACGGCCCGGGCGTCGCTCCAGAGCACCGCACGGACATATTCAAACCCTATTTCACCACGCACGAGAAAGGGACCGGACTTGGCCTGGCGGTTGTGCAACAAATAGTGCTGGCACATGGCTGGGACATCGAATGCCTGCCAAACGAACCGCGCGGCGCCATCTTGCGCATCTCGCACGTGCGGCTTGCGCCTGCCGTCTGAGTCGCCACCGCACGGACAGATTCACAAACGGTGAATTCCCCACGAATACTGATTGTCGACGACGACGCGGGCCAGCGGAGCCTCCTGGACTCATTCCTGCGGAGCCAGGGCTTCGATACTATCGCGGTCGGATCGGGCGAACAAGCCCTTGAAGTGCTGGATCGAGAGAAGATCGGCATGATGATTTCGGATGTCCGCATGCCTGGCCTGTCAGGGCTCGATACTCTCCGCCATGCCCGGCGCCAGCGACGGCTCCTGCCCGTTCTGCTGGTCACCGCATACGCTGATATCCGCGAAGCCGTAGGCGCGATGAGGGACGGCGCGGTCGATTACCTCGCCAAACCGATCGATCTGGACGAATTGCTGGCTCTGGTGCAGCGGGCCGTTGGTATGCGCCGCACTGGCCCGCCCCAATTCGACCAGAGCAAACACCTCCCACCAGGCGTTGTCGCCGAAAGCCCACTCACACAGGCGGTGTTTCGCGAAGCCGCCCTTGTCGCGCCGTCGGAAAGCCGTCTCCTGATCACTGGCGAAAGCGGCGTTGGCAAGGAAATCGTTGCTGAGGTTATCCATGCATGGAGTTCGCGCGCGGCGGGTCCGCTGGTCAAGGTGAACTGCGCCGCCATACCCGAGACGCTGCTCGAGAGCGAGTTGTTTGGCCACGAGAAAGGAGCGTTCACCGGAGCAGTGGCCCAGCGCATTGGCCGTTTCGAGCATGCGACCAACGGCACGATTTTCATGGACGAAATCGCCGAGATGTCCCCGCAACTCCAGGCTAAGCTTCTGCGAGTCACGCACGACGGCTGCTTCCAGCGCGTCGGTTCCAACACCGAAGTCCACACACGCGCCAGGATTCTCGCCGCCACAAACCGAAATCTCGAAGAAGAGGTGAAGAAAGGCCGGTTCCGTGAAGACCTCTATTACAGGCTCAACGTTGTCGAGATCAACGTCCCGCCTCTGCGCGACCGACGCGAGGACGTCATCCCGCTGGCCAGCCAGTTCATCGCCGAACTGACGCAAGGGCGCGCCAGGTTCTCGCCCAGCGTCGCCGATTGCCTCGAACTCTACGCCTGGCCAGGCAACGTGCGCGAACTCCGCAATGCCATGGAACGAGCCGCGCTCCTCTCGCGCGGAGAACTCATCCTCGCCGAGCATCTGCCTGCGCGTGTCCGCGAGTCAGCAACGGCCCCAGCCGCCGCCCCCCCCGCGGCAGCGGCGTTTTCGGCCCGGCGGCTTGAGGAAATCGAGCTCGAGGCCATCTCAAAAGCGCTCGCTCAGCATGATTTCAACCGCACTGAGACCGCGCGCGCGCTTGGGATCAGCCGCCGCACTTTAGTCTACAAAATCCAACGCCTCCGCGCCCTCGGATACCAGGTCGATCCCGCCTGACAAACTCGATCGCAACACGGCACTTGTGTCATGACTACGTGGGCGCGCCGTGGAATCTTGCTCGGAACTGCCGCACTGGCGTTAATAGTCACAGTCTCCGGAATCCGCCACGCGGTCCGAGAACCGGCGCTCACGTGTGAAGGGCGCACCTTGACGGAGTGGTTGCCCG
>JAXDCU010000614.1:0-6516 GCA_034677645.1 Verrucomicrobiia bacterium | reverse complement strand
TTCTTCTGGGAATGGCACGGCCGCGCACCCAGGGGGCAGCCGCGGCCATGGTGCTCGTGTTGTATTGGCTGGCTTTCGCGTTGTACCCGCTGCCGGAAAGTGGGTTCGACTGGTTGCAAGTCGGGGTGCCATCCGACTGGGCGCACCACCCTGTGGGTTTCGCCGCGCATTGGGACAAGAACGCGAATCTCGCCTGCGCGTTTGATCAGTGGTTCCTCAATCTGTTCCCGCGGAAAGAGGTGTTCATGTTCAATGGCGGAGGATACCAGACGCTCAATTTCGTGCCGTCGCTGGCGACGATGGTCTTCGGGTTGCTGGCGGGAGAGTTGCTCCGCGGCAAGCAACCGGCCGAAGTCAAAATGAAGCTTCTGGTGCTGGCAGGCGCGGGTGGATTGATGTGCGGGTGGATGCTGGGCTGGACGGGGATTTGCCCGGTGGTGAAACGGATTTGGACGCCGTCATGGGCGATCTATTCGGCAGGCTGGACGTGCTTGGCTTTGGCGCTGTTCTACTGGCTTATCGACGTTATGGGATGGAGGAGGTGGGCATTTCCACTTGTTGTGGTGGGGATGAACTCCATCACGATGTATTGCCTGGCCCAACTGACTGGCGGTTTCTTCGGGGACAGCGTCAAGACGCATCTGGGCCAGAATGTCTTCGCTCTATTGGGGGAGCCATTCGAAGGCACAGTCAGAGCAATCGTGCTCCTTGCCGTCTGGTGGCTCATCCTCTTGTGGATGCACCGACGCCGATTGTTCTTGCGCATCTGACACTCCTGACTGGCGGATTTTCTGGCGTTGCCGCAACAGTCGCGGCTAGATTGCAGCCATGGACCGACCGACGCTCACGCTGGGGCATTCACCCGACCCCGACGACGCTTTCATGTTCTACGCGCTAGCGAAAGGACTGATCCCGACGCACGGCTTCCGATTTGAGCACCGCCTTGAAGACATAGAAACACTGAACGAGCGCGCCACCCGAGGTGAGCTGGACCTGTCGGCCATCAGCTTCCACGCGTACGTCCATGTGCGCGACTCGTACGTTCTACTCCCGTGTGGCGCCAGCATGGGAGAAGGCTACGGACCAATTCTCGTGGCCCGCGAGCCTCTGAGCAGGGATCAGATCATGCGAAAGCGCATTGCCGTGCCTGGAAGGATGACAAGCGCGTTCCTCGCACTACAGATTTGGCTAGAGCGCCCGGCCTCCGCCCTCAATGTGGTCGCGGTTCCGTTCGACCGCGTGTTTGAGTCAGTCAAATCGGGCGAAACCGATGTTGGTCTTGTGATCCACGAGGGACAGCTCACCTGGCAGCACGAGGGTTTGACGCAGTGTGAGGACCTTGGCAAGTGGTGGGCCGCTGAGAATGACGGTCTTCCGTTGCCTTTGGGCGGAAATGTCGTCCACAAACGGATTCAGCCTGCTGATCGGCGGATCATAGCCGATGTCGTCAAGACGAGCATACAGTTCGCTTTGGATCACAGGCCCGAAGCGGTGGAGTACGCGCTGCGGTTCGCGCGCGACATGGGGCGCGAGTTGGCCGACCGGTTCGTTGGCATGTACGTGAATCACTGGACACTGGATTATGGCGAGCGTGGTCGCGAGGCAATCAAGCGACTGCTGGGCAAAGCGCGCTCGGCGGGACTGGTTAGGAGAGAACCGGAACTTGAGTTTGTGGAATAGCCTGAGCAAAGCAAATCCGTAGGACTCCAGGACTGCCCATGAACCTTTTTGGCAATCAGAATGAACACATCGCCATTCCAGCCTTTGCTTTGAATTTGGCCTTGGCTGCGGCGTTTGGTTTTCTTCTGGGGCTGGTGTACGCGCGATTCGGGAGGTCGCTGTCAAATCGCCGGGTCTTTGGGAGGCATTTCCTGCCGCTCGCTCTCACTACGGCACTGGTGATCAGCATCGTGAAATCGTCGTTGGCTCTGTCGTTAGGCCTGGTGGGCGCTCTCTCGATCGTGCGTTTTCGCGCGGCAATCAAGGAGCCCGAAGAGTTGGTTTATCTATTTCTGGCGATTGGCGTTGGGCTCGGCCTGGGCGCGGGACAGACAGCGGCAACCAGCCTGGCTTTCGCCCTGATCTTGATCGTTATTCTACTGCAGAGCCTGTTAAGAGGGCGCTCCGATCGGCCTAACTTGCACTTGACCGTGACCAGCTCGGCGTCGGCGCCGATCGGGGCTGCGCGCCTGCAGAACTTGCTCGCGCAGTGCGGTGTGACCGCGCACATCACCGGGCTTGACGAGGCATCGGAATCGATCGAAGTCGCGTTCCGACTCGCCCCGGTCGACACATCGCGTCTTGAGGAGTTCAATCGCAAGTTGCTTGAACTGGACCCTGGAGCGCGGGCCAGGTACGTAGCGGAGCGCGCGTTCGGTGACTGAATCCTTCAAGACAGAACCCGAAGGCGGAGGTTGACACGGAGTGGCGATTGCCTGACCCTACGGGCGAGCGCCGATCGCGGGCGCCAATCAAATGAGCACGCTGGGGATTCCAAAGAGCCGTCCGTCAGTTCGGTTCGGCGCCGTGCTGACAGCGTTAGTTTGCACTGCCGTTGCGCTGGCACAGGCAAGCAGCCCTTCAAGCCTCGCTTCGCCTCCGGGAACTAACCAGACCTCAGGCGCGGTGATCGAAAGGCCGATCCCGCGAGACGCGATCACACCTCCCGTGCCCATCGAGACGCGCGCGGTCTGGGGCGGCGCCTTGCCCGCTGTTGCACGAAGCCCGCAGCCTCTTCAAATGATTAATCCACTCGCTCCGGCGCGATACGGGGACGGCACACAATACCTCGCGACCAACCCGATGACTGGAACAGCCGAGGGTGTGACTTTGCTTTCGATCAAGTTCCCGAGCAAGCCGCCCAAAGCCAAGAAGACGGGGTACAGAACCAAACCACGTTGACGCAGCAAGGTGCAGCCGCGTCCGAACGATCCTGTCGAGAGGATGGCCCAGGGGAAGTGAGGCAACCAGCAGCTCCGGGGTGCGATTGGGAAGAGGCGAGCGGGAGATCATCGATGAACACAAACGAGACTGCCCCGGTCAAGCCCGCGCCAGTGTACAAGGACCGGCGCATGGCACTGAAGGTTTTTGGCATCGCCGAAATCCTCCTGGGTGCACTGGTTGGCTTGATGGTGCCGTTCATGATTCTCGGAATGGCGCTCGCGGCACGAACGGAACCGGAAGCAGTCAATGTGAGGATTATCGCCCCGTCCGTCGCCTTGTACGCTGGAGCGGCGGTGGCGCTGATTTGGCTAGGCATAGGATCAATCAAGGCTCGGCGGTGGGCTCGTGCGATCACTTTGGTGGTCGGATGGTTCTGGTTGGTGGTGGGCGTCACATCTCTGATTGTCACCGCCGTCGTCATGCCTCAGGTGCTGCAGGATAGTGCGAACGGAGCTCCCGGCGTTGGGCGAGAAGCACAGGTCGTGGCAATGGTGGTGAGCTTCGGCATCCTTTTCGTCGGGTTCGTTCTGATTCCTGGAATCCTCGTTGCCTTCTATCAGAGCCCTCATGTCAAAGCGACATGTGAGGTCCTGAATCCCCGACCGTGTTGGACAGACGCTTGCCCGCTGCCAGTACTTGGCCTGAGCCTTGTGCTCTGGGCTGGCGCGTCGATGATGCTTCTGATGCCGCTCACGGGGATGTGCGTATTGCCCGTGTTCGGCGGCTTTGTGGGGGGCTGGCCCGCCGGGGCGGCGTTTCTTTTGTTGGGCATGGTCTGGGCTGTTGCCGGATGGGCGGTCTATCGGATGCGCGTTGCGGGCTGGTGGGTGGGCGTGGCTTGTGTTGTGGTGTTTGGGGTGTCAGCGGCAGTGACGTTCGCGCGGGTGGACCTTCTGGAGATGTACCGGCTGATGGGCTACACGGAGACTCAGTTGGACATGATACGGCGGTCTGCTTTTCTTCGAGGGACTACGATGGTTTTCATGTCGCTGGCGGGGGCTGTTCCCTGGCTGTTGTATCTACTTTGGGTGCGTCGTTACTTCAGACCGAGCGAGACCCCGCCTGTTGTCGACACTCCACCCCCGCCGAATGCGTCAGAGGCGAGCAGCAACTGACAGTCAATTGGCGCGCAGATCAATACACTTAAGATGAGTTTGGTCGCGAATGACCAAACGCCCGTCCGCCAGTGCCAAAGGCCCCCAGATTTCTTTCCCACTTAACAGCTTGGCTTTGTCGAGCGATTTGAAACCGTCAGGCGATGGTTCGACAATGTGCAGTTCGCCGCCGCGGCCGTCCATGACGTACATCAGCCCATCGCCAGTCAGGATGGACCCTCCCTTGCAGAGATACGGATCGCGTCGGGTTTGCCAGACCACCTTTCCGTTGAAATCGAAGCAGACCATACCGTCATTGCGTTCGTTCGTGTTGCACAGAATGTAGAGATGCTCTTTGTAGACCAGAGCAGGGTGGCAGTGTCCGCCCATTTCATGAATCCGGGCGATCTCCCGGGTTCGCCACTGTCCTCCCTCAAGCGTTACCTGAACGATCGCGCTGCCCGAGTTGTAACCGCCAGTCACAAACAACCGGCCATCGCCCAACACGCTGACATTTGGTATTGGGATTTTGCAGGGGTGCTCATACTCCCAGAGCAACTGCCCGTCCGCTGCCGCAACGGCAGTAACACCCTTCGGGCTTGCCACGATCACTTGATCGATGCCCCCAATCTTCACGAGACGCGGCGACACGTATGCCAGCGGACCGACCGGCGGCGAACGCCACCGTTCCGCTCCCGAAACCCGATCCAACGCTACCACGCCCACACTATCGCTCTGCGGCGAGATAATGATCCACTCCCCGTAAGGAAGCGGTGATTGGGCCACAGCCCATCTGGGCAGATGGGCGCCATAATCGACAAGCAGGTTCTTCCGCCACACGAGCTTGCCATTCTCGCGATCGAGGCAGTGCAGGTGGCCGAACGGGCCTATAGTATAGACCATGCGGTCAGTCACCGCTGGCGTGCCGCGCGAGCCGTCATGGCTGATAGGCCCCGGAGCGTCGTACCGGAAGGACCATTCCTTTTTGCCGGTCTCAAGATCGAAGCGCCGTACAACGTCTTCATTCTGATTTGGCCGGTCCACCATGTATACCTTGCTGTTGCAAATAGCCGCACCCCCATATCCGCCTCCGATCTCAGATGTCCAATTCACCTTGGGACCGCTGGAGGACCAAGCTCGCAACAATCCATTGTCGGACGTGGCGCCGTCGCCGTGCGGCCCCATGAATTGCGGCCAATCAGCGCCTAAGCACCCAACCGAAAGCATCAGGGCTATCACGCCCGCGCCCCTCCACAAGGCCGGCTTCGATTTCAACGGGCAGCGTCTCCACGAACCATCGCCTGGAGAGCCGCGCGCGACCGTATGAGTTGTCCGCGAGCGGCGGTTGAGCTTGGGCACGTTGCGTTTCACAAGTTAGTAAACTACTGACCCAGACCGTTTAGTCAAAGAGCTGAATCGATCGCCAACGCGCCAGCCAGTTCATCCCGGTCAAGCAGCGACTGCATAGGCGTCACGGTCCTCAATCATCCGCCGCAACTTGCCAAGCGCTTCGTTCTGCACCTGACGAATGCGCTCGCGAGTCAGGCCGAATCTCTCGCCAATTTGCTCGAGCGTTTTCTCAGTGCCGCCGTCCAATGCGAATCGCAGCTGCAGTATTCGGCGCTCTCGCGGCTGCAACCTCTGCAGCAAGTCGGTCAACATTCCCAGCGCGTTGCTTTCCTCGAGGAGTTCGTACGGCGTGCGGGCGTTTTCATCGCGGACCGCCTCAGCCAACAAGTTGCCGTCTTCACCGCCCAACGGAGCGTCCAGCGAGGCAGGATGGAGAGCCGCTGTGCGGATTTCGTTCAGCCTTGAACTGCGAACGCCCACCGCGTTGGCAAGTTCCTCGACGGACGGGTCTCGACCGAGTTCCTTTCGGAGGCTGACCGCGGTTCTGTGGGCGCGGTTGAGTTTGTCCAGGGCGTGAATTGGCAGGCGAATAGTTTTTGCCTGGTTGGCAATCGCGCGGCGGATCGACTGTTTGATCCACCAGGAAGCGTACGTGGAGAGCTTTCCGCCTTTGGCTGGATCGAATTTTTCAACGGCCTTCATCAGCCCAATATTGCCTTCGTTTATCATGTCCAAAAGAGGGAGGCCGAGTCCCTCGTACTCCCGCGCGATCTTGACCACAAGGCGGAGATTTGCCCGGATCATATGGTCGCGGGCTTCGAGGTCACCTTTCTTGATTCGAGCCGCCAGTTCGTTCTCCTGCTGGATCGTGAGCAGGTCAACCTCAGCCATCTCACGCAAGTAAACCTGGAGTGCGTCTTGAGTTCCGTACCAGGGGCGGGATTCGTGCGCCGATTCAGATTTGAGAGTGGGCGCGGCGGTGAGGAGGGAGCTGGCAGTTTGGCGGGGCTCGGGAGCTGTGAGCGTGCGATTTCTCTTATGAGCGACTGACCTAGTGAGACTTGGGCGCATATCGATCTATTTTTAGAATACTTATTATTCCAACATCGCCACACTGTCAAGCGTTTAT
>JAXDCU010000613.1:0-4744 GCA_034677645.1 Verrucomicrobiia bacterium | reverse complement strand
GCCTTGAAGTTAAGTGTTGGAGAAGTTTGATTTTCCAAACACCATCGCCAAGCTCGAAGAACACGGCCTGCTGTTCATGGTCATGGAGAAGTTCGCAAGCAGTGTCGTTGACCTCCTCCCCGACAAGGTCTCCAACCACGAGATGGGTTACATCTTCGAGGAACTGGTGCGGCGGTTCAACGAGGCGTTGGACGAAAACCCCGGTGAACACTGCCGGATTTTCGACAGCACCGAATTTGGCTACCGAAGAATAACCGTTGAGCGTCCGCTGCGGTTGAACTTCCACGTCACCCCTGAACGTCTGGCCCGACTGCAACAGGAAAGCGGTTTCCACAACCTCGCCGCCAGCAAAAAAAAAGAACCCAAAGCCAAGGCTGCGGAGGAAGCCGAGGGGCGGAAACTGCAAGCCGCCATCGTCAAGGCGCTGGGGGCGTTGCCCCAAACCATCTGCAAAAGCCGTGAGCACTGGCTGCCAAAACTCGATGACGCCCTGAAGCGGGCTGCGCCTCTGGGGGAAAGAGAGTCGTGAAGCCCAGTACGTCCGGCGCCTGGGCGCCCGGTCCGATGTGTCATATGCGACCTATGCGACTTTCATCGACACCCGCCCCCCCGAGGTCGTCGCCAACATCCTCATCTGCCTCATCCACCAGACCAACTACCTCCTTGACCAACAACTCCGCCAACTTGAAGCCGCCTTCGTCCGGGAAGGTGGTCTCCGCGAACGCATGACCCGCGCCCGCCTCGCCCAACGCGCCAAAGACCGCCACCCATGACGCCCCGTTTCCCACCCTACCCCAGCTACAAGGACTCCGGTGTCGAGTGGCTCGGACGGATACCGCAGCATTGGCGTGTCGTCCGGTCGGATGCGGTGCTCGAATACAGGAAGGAGCAGGCCCGACGAGAGTCGTTCGGTGGCAAGAGAGTCTTCCACTACTCAATCCCGACGATACAGGAAACCGGCGATGGAAGAGAGGAGGATGGAGCGGAAATCGACAGCGACAAGATTTACCTCAGTGGGGACGAACTGCTCGTTTCCAAACTAAACCCCCGCAAAGGCTGCGTGCTCATTTCCAAGAGGCATGACTTGCCGATCGTTTGTTCCACCGAGTTCGTGCCGTTGAGGGCAAGACGGTGCGAGCTCCGGTTTGCGTTCTACCTCTACGCATCTTAGGCCGTTCGAGATTTGATTTCAGCAACGGTCCAGTCCGTAACCCGTAGCCACCAGCGTGCAAACCCTGCGGACATCACAAAGATATGGTTGGCATTCGCACCTGATGCTGAGCAGCAATCCATTGCCTCGTTTCTCGACAGGGAGACGGGGAAGATTGATGCGTTGGTGGCGAACAAGGAGCGGTTGATTGAGTTGTTGCAGGAAAAGCGCACGGCGCTCATCAGCCACGCCGTAACGCAAGGAATGAACCCCAACGCCCCCAAGAAAGATTCCGGCATCCCGTGGCTGGGGCGCATTCCGGCGCATTGGGAATGCGTTTCGGTTAAGCGTCGGACAAGACGAATCCAGACTGGCACAACGCCGCCCACGAGTGAACAGCGGTACTACGAGGATGGCTCAGTTGACTGGTTCGGGCCCAGTAGCTTCACGGACGACCTCCCGTTGACCCAACCTGTCAAACGAATCGCTGCCTCCGCTGTGGCAGAAGGGGCAGCACGAATGTTCAAGGCTGGTTCGACGATGATTGTGACGATTGGTGCAAACGATCGGCAAGGTCGGCTACATCCAACACGATGCCTCCAGCAACCAGCAGATCACGGCTCTCACCTTTGACAGGGAACAAATCGTGTCGAAGTTCGCTGCGTATCAACTCAAACGTCTGGAGCCCGTGCTACGCGGGATTGCCCCCACGACGACCTTGCCAATACTCGACCAAAGCGACATCGGCTACTTGCCTCTCACCGTGCCCACGTTATCGGAGCAGCGGTCCATTGTTGACCACATCGAGCAACAGACCGCCAAACTCGACGCCCTGATGGCGAAGGTGCGGGCAGCGATTGAGCGGTTGCAGGAATACCGGACGACGCTGATTTCCGCCGCCGTGACGGGGCAGATTGATGTCCGTTCGGTGTCCACCCGACAAAGCCCTTGAGACTAGGCCCTGCGGTTGGTAATCTGCCGCCATACGACGATGAAGATTCTGAGTCTGACAGCCGTATTGGAGCGGGAAAACGACGGGTTCGTCTCGCTGTGCCCTGAACTCGACGTGGCCAGCCAGGGCGACACGGTGGAGGAGGCTCTGAAGAATCTCAAGGAGGCGGTGGAGTTGTTTCTCGAGTGCGCTCCCGCCGAGGAAGTCCAACGCCGGTATCGGGGCGAAGTGTTCGTGGCCCGCTTCGAGGCGGCGTATGCCTAAATGGTCATGAACGCAAATACGATGACGTTCGTTGCGCCCAATTTGGCCTGCGGCGAGGCGCGACGAGGGAGCATATCCGCAGCGATACGCGACCGAGGCATACATGTCGGGTGGATACCGTCGCCGAGACGCCGCCGATTACGACAAGGAACTGTGCCTGATCCCGAAGGACGTGCTGGGGTTCATTTTTGCCACCCAGCCCAAGGAATGGCAGAAGATGCTGGCGCAGCATGGTGCGGACGCCAAACCAACCTTGTTCAGGCGCCTCGCCTCCGAAATCCACAAACACGGCACCCTCCGTGTCCTTCGCAAAGGCATCAAAGCCAACGGCTGCAAGTTCCGACTGGTTTATTTTCGCCCCTCGTCTGGTCTGAACGAATCGGCCCAGGAACTCTACTTGGCGAATCAGTTCACCATCATCATCGACGAGGCACATTCCAGCCAGTCCGGTGAGAGCACCAAGAGCCTGAAAACCGTTCTCGCCGCCGACTCTCTAGCCGAGGCTGAAAAACAGGATGCCGTTGAGGGGGATGACCTTGAAGACCGCATTGTGGCGGAGATGAAGAGACGGGGTCGGTTGCCGAATGTCAGCTACTTCGCTTTCTCCGGCACCGTGAAGGATGGCGGCAAGAACTACACCGAGTCGGGCATGAACACGCTGGCCGCGGGCAAGAGAGTACCGGAGACCGCCACGGCAGAGACGTTCAAGCAAGATGAATTCCGACTCCTCATCGTGGCGACACATTCGCGCGCCTATGTAGGACAAGAACACACACCCACAAAAAAATCTTGTGCCGAAGGTCTAAACGGAAGACCTTCAGGCCCGGTATGGCAGGTGCGTTTGGACGTAACGTTCCCACAACGGTCGTTCTCCATGACGAGTCCCCGCAGTCAACGAAACTGTTGAAAGATCGTTAACCAGACGGCTAGAAATTGGGTAAAGTCACGGCTTAAGTCCCTTGTGTGGAGGTGGAAGGCGGCCTGGTTGGCGCTCCTGGTCTTCAAAACCAGTGTGGGGCTCGACAAAGTCCCAGGTGGGTTCGATTCCCATGCACCTCCGCCAAGCGAAGTGATATGCACCGGCAGGCGCTGTCGCTGGCGCCGGGTCAGCCACGGCGGCACGACAGCCAGTTACGGCAGGGTCCTTGTGCGACTCGCGCGCGTGGCCGGCACGAACGCCGGCGCTCCCGCCGCCGTGGCATGCTGGCTTGTTGCCTCAAGCAAAAAAGACACCGAAGTTTTTGGACACTGGCCGGGTATCGCTACGACCCGATTTTTGTTGCAAAGGTTGACGCTATCCCCTTTTGTTCCGAAGCAGCATGAATTCCGCCAATCAACGCGCACACCGAAGTTCCTCGGCATCGACCGCCAAGGCGCGTTTTGGCGCATTGGAGTATTGCGTGCGGTTCAACGCAATCCACGCCTAGCCACCCGATGGCATCTCGCGTTCCTCAGCCCCCTATCAATCGATCGCTCCGGCCGCGCGAACACCATGAGTTCTGGCCGGGATTGGTGGTAATTGTCGTCGGCGCCATGCTCTTGGTGACTGGAGTGAACCGCGCGACTGGCATCGAGACGCTTGACGGCAACGCGGCTTGGGAAAGTCAACTCGTCAAGGCGTTCTCCAGTGGCGGTCTCAAATACGCTGACTGGACCGATTCAATAACCGGCCGAGCACCTGGCGATTCTCCCGGACCAGAGCTCATGGTCGAAGGCGGAGCGAACACTCGACTTGGGCCGGATCGGAACCGATGCCGCGTGCGTGTCGATGTCGGCGCGTCGACTCCGTGTCCCACGTGAGTGAGATGAATCGACGGCCACATGGAGTGGCCGAAGCGGACACGAGTGCTGGGCTTTGTCTTGTGGCGGCATCATGAGTGGCGAACGTTTTGAACAAACTCATCGTTCCGCCGCTTCTCTGGGTGTCAGGCTGTCACGCGTGCGCCCGTGGTTTCAGAGCGCGTTTCTGGCTGTGTGGTTGGCTCCGCTTGGGCGTTGGCTTCACGGCATTCCAGGTTGTGTGTTCCACTGCTACTCATGTCCTTTGTCCTCGTTCGCATGTCCGATAGGCGTGGCGGCCAACTATGCCGCGCTATGGCCCGCGGCGCGCGAGGTCCCATATACTCTTCTGGGAGTTCTGGTGGTGGTCGGCGCGGTTAGCGGGTCGCTCGCGTGCGGGTGGGCGTGCCCGTTCGGTTTCCTGCAGGATTTACTGGGCAAGATCACGCCTCGCAAGCTGACACTGCCAGCGTGGGTGGGGCATTTTCGATATCTGGTTCTTGCCGGGTTGGTGTTGGCCATCCCGGCGTACCTGGGCGGGCGAGGAGTGCCTTACGAAGAGCAGGCGATATCGATTTGCCGGCTCTGTCCGGCGGGTG
>JAXDCU010000612.1:0-5399 GCA_034677645.1 Verrucomicrobiia bacterium | reverse complement strand
ACCAGGGCGCCTTGTTCCTTGTAAGGCTTGAGCACGAAATGGGTGGCTGTACTCAGAACGCCATCGATTGTGGCGAGCTTCTCCGAAACGAACATGGCCACGTCGCGCAGGCTGTCACCATCGACCTCGACGAACAAGTCGTAGGCGCCCGACATTAGGTAACAGGACCGGACTTCGCGATAGCGAGCGATGCGTTCGGCTATGCGGTCGAACCCCCCTTCGCGTTCGGGCGTAATCTTGATTTCGATGACAGCGCGCACCGTGTCAACTCCGAGCTTTTCCTCGTTAAGTATGGCGCGATAGCCGAGGATGAGGCGATCGGTCTCGCAGGCCTTGATTTTCGCGACAACCTCATCTTTTGTCAGTCTGAGTTGGGCGGCGAGTTGGTCGGGGGAACTCGTCGCGTTTTCGCGGAGGAGTCTGAGCAGTGCATCCATGGCTCAGTTGTTAAGCGCCCTGGGGGCGGGAGGCAAGGCCCAATACGCGCGCGCATTGTCAGCTTGCGTTCGGGAGAGGCTTATGGAAACTTCCGCCCCGCGCTTATGTCACACGTGAAATTGCACATTCCCGGTCCGGTACAGGTCAGCGAGAAGACGTTCAGTGCGTTTTGTCGACCGATGATCGGTCATCGGAGCCAGGCATTTAAGGACCTGTACGCCAGCATGCAGCCGCGGCTGCGGGCGCTGCTCTACACCAAGCAGCCGGTGATGCTCAGCACTTCGTCGGCGTGGGGCGTCATGGAAGGCGCGGTGCGCAATCTGGTCCATCGCAAGGTGCTAAACTGCATGTGTGGAGCGTTCTCAGACAAGTGGTTTGACGTATCGCGCCGGTGCGGCAAGGAGGCCGAGCCGCTGCAGGTTCCGTGGGGCTCACCCATACGCGCTGAGGCGATTGACGCTCGATTGACGACGGGGCAGTTCGACGCGGTCACGGTCATCCACAACGAAACATCTACTGGCGTCATGAGCCCTCTTGCGGAGATTGCGGCGCTGAAGCGGAAGTACGCGGACGTGATGTTCATAGTGGATTGCGTCAGCTCGATGAGCGCCGTGCCGGTCAAGTTCGACGAACTCGGCATTGACGTCGTCCTGGCCGGCTCGCAGAAGGCATTTGCTTTGCCGCCAGGCATGACGATCTTCACGTTTTCGCCTTCGGCTCTCGCGAAATCAGCCAAAGCGAAGGACCGCGGATACTATTTCGATTTCGCCGAGTTCAATAAGAACGCGGAGCAGAACATGACGCCAAGCACGCCGAGCATCGCGCACGTCAACGCGTTGGCGTCGAAGCTAGAGGAGATTTTCGCGGAGGGCCTCGAAGCCCGCTTTGCCCGCCACAAGCAGACGGCCCAAAGCACTCGCGACTGGGCGGCGCGGCACGGCTTCACGCTATTCCCGGACGCGGGATTTGAATCGATGACGCTCACTTGCGTGAACAATGGGGCCAAAGGCGGCGGGCGCGTGATTGACGTGCCTCGATTCCAGAAACTGGTGCGGGAGATGGGCTATCTGATTGACGGAGGATACGGCAAGATCAAAGGGACCACTTTTCGCGTCTCGAACATGGGCGACGAGACTCCTGACACGATGGGCCAGCTTTACGCCGTGATGAACAAAGCTCTCGAGGCGTTGTAGTGGCCGGCCTTCTGGTTTTTACCAGGCGCCGTCAACCAGCAGTGATGTGATGTCGCGGGCGAGGTTCTCCACCAACGCGGGCGTGGCCAGTCGCTCGCTGGTGGATTGATCGGGGCCGATCCGGAATGTGGCTCGGCTACGGACGTCGCGGTCGATTAGCCTCTGACCGCCTTCGACTGATTCGGCCACCACATGCGCCGTGAGAGTCGCTTCGAAATCGCGCGGAGTGATGACGTCCCTTGGCTCGTAGGCAACGGCATGTCGCTCATACTTCGCGAGCGTTCCCGACACCGTGACATCGGCGGGGCGTCGCGTGACAAGGCGGAATGTGCCTTCCTGGGAAAGTCGCTTGCGCAAAGCCTGGGTCAGAGCCTCGCCGAGCCTGGGCTCCATTGTCGCGTTGTGGAACGGGACGACATACACGCTCTTTTCGCGGGCGGGCGCACCGCTGGTTGGGCCCAGGCGATACCCCGCGCAACCACAAGCGAGCCAAGCAACCGCGCCCGCCAACAGAATAACCGCCTCTGGACCGTGCAGCGGCCTGCCGGGGGCGTGGTTCGAAGTGAGGCGTCCGCGCATGGCGGCGTGAGTTGCTCTTCCAGCCCGCATAGGTGCATGGTCTCGAGACATCGCTTTGGCAGTCAGAAACGGGTGCGCAACATGCGCGCTAGCGGGTGGTCCCGGGCACTGGGAGCGGCGCCGTTGGGGTCACGCGGATTGACTCGGGCTGAGTTACCTGGGTGGGGCGCCGGTGTTTGAGTGTGTCGAGCCGCTCTCGCGCCACTTTGGCGTGAGTCGAGCCCGGGTCTTTGCTAATCACATCGTTGTAGTAGACCATCGCGGCGTCCCACTTGCGCTTCTTCTCGTAGAACCGGGCGATCCGCAACGCGCCGTGCGCCTGCTCAACCTTCAGACTGGCGATAATGTCCTGGGCTTGTTTGACGCGTGTGTCGTTTGGGTAAAGGGTGATGAAATCGCTGAAGGTTCCGATGGCCTGAGCGGCGGCGCTTTGGTCGTACTCGGCTGTCTTGGCCTCTTTTTCGTAGGCGAGGCCCGCTTTGAAGAGGGCGTCGGCGGCGATTTCCTTGTCATGGTGGTAGACGTCGGCTGCCCGTTCGTAAGCTTTCACGGCCAACACATAGTCGCGTTGTTTCAGACGCGCGGCGCCGATGTTCATTTGGGCCTGGGGTGCGACCTGACTATGGGGGCCGTTGCGGATGATCTTGTTGTACATATCGACCGTCTTCTCCATAGAAGGAAAGAACGGGATAACACCCCACAACTTGAACCAGCGGCCGGCGAGGAACCGATTGGCGATGGCGAACTGGCGCTGGAGAATCTCGTCATAGTTGTCGATCTTCGGATGTTTCTCGACGGCTTTCTGGTACTCCTTGAAAGCGCGTTCGTGCCAATTCCGGGCTTCGTAGCAACGTCCGAGCAGGTATTGCGAGGCCGGCGCGTAGTCTGACATTGGCCATCGCTTGACGACGCGGCGCGCTGCTTTCTTCGCCAAACCTATTTGGTTCTTGTCGAACGCTTCTTTGGCGACCTTGTACTGCTCTTGCGCGGTGGCCCGCTCCCACTTGGCGCCTCCGACCGACTCGTAGCTCCAGCCCTCTCCCGGCCGGTACACCAGCGGTGCACGGCTTGTGCTTGGCCACAAGAACAGTGCTACCACGACCACGACTGCAATCGACAACCAGCGCCTCATTTGCGTTCACCGTAATGAAGTGCCAACCTCAAGTCAACCTGCTCGAAGTGCACCCGATTGTCCCCTTAGGCGTTCGGGTGGATTGCCCTTGCGAATGCTCTCGAAAGAGACCAGCTTTACCAAGTAAGGATCAGAACGGCTGCGCCAGCAGGGGACGAGAATGCACCGTAACGGACAGCACGAACTTCAATCCCGGCGCCGAAGCGGAGGACGACCGCCACAAGCTTCAACGAGAGGAGTGATAAGATGAATAGAGCCTCGCCAGCCACCAAGAACTCACTCGACAAAGCACGTCACCATTGGCGGTGGGCAATCGTTGCCGCGCTGCCTTTCCTGGTGTGCCTTGGCACTGTCACTCATGCGGACTGGGGAAGTGCGACTTCGAGCCAGAAATGGATATTTGTTGTTCCCTTGGTAGACATTGTTGGCTATGCGCCGCCTGACCGGGGCCCGTTCTCGTCGCGACACCCGTTCACGATCACGCCGGGGTGGGAAATCGTCGCGGGTGGGGTCACGAAGCTCGTGTTTCCGGACAACTCAGTCGCCTACATCGAAGAGGGAACGCGTCTGCTGCTCCTGGACCCACAAAAACCGGAGGAAGAGATGTCAGACTATTTCCGCCGGTTCGAAATCTTCATGAGATTGAAGTGTGGCATCGTGATGGTTCACAAGCCAGCTCCGTGGAGACTCCCCCCAAGCCCGGCAGGGACAGGGCTGGGCGTAGCCGCAACGATTGAAAAAAGCGCATACAGTCACACGGTCAGGCAGAAGATCGCCTATGTGAACGGGAGCGACCTGTGGCTGATGAACGACGAAGGAACGGGGAGGCAACTCTACATCGCGGCTCCATCGGGGCGGCGGATCGGTCGGTCGGCCTTTTCGCGAGACGGCCGTAAAGTCTGCTACGAGGTGTGGGATTGCGGCTCCGATGACTATCCGGAAACCAGCGATCTATGGATCGCCGATGCGAATGGTAAGAACGCCCGCTTGTTGCTAAGCGCGGGCAGGATTGATGAGGCAACGGGGCGTGAACCGTTTGTGTTCAAGCGGCGGTTGCTGTGGGGGCCGTGTTTCTCGCCCGACAGCCAGCAAGTGTCCAGCCTGCGTTTGCAGGTCTACACGAGCCGCAGCGCCGTTTGTCTGATGGACCAGGAGGTGGGTACGGTTTCGGCGAGCGCGCCTGGCTTCCGGAGCTTGTGGGTCACGACAGAGAAGTTCCCGTACTACGACGATGCGGCCGCGCCAATACGCGAGTGGTATTGGACCTGGTACGTGGGGATGAACACCGCATGGTCTCCCCAAAGCTGTGAGATCGCCTTTCGTCGGACAGGCGGCGCCATGTTCAGCGCGCCGTATCAAGTGGAATACGGGTCTGGGCAAACTACCTGGCCAATTTGGCTGGCTTTCAGTTCGGCTTACGAAGGTAGCCAGCCGCCAACTCGCGCGATCTTCACTGTGGATGGGGAGGCTGTGGACATGCTGGCCACTCCGTTTGCGGGCTACGGCGCATGGCTGGTCGGCGGGGGCGACCTGTCCTGGCAGCCGTATCCGGCGGGTGTGTGGCAGAATTTCAGCGCGGGTGGTTGCTTTGGGCCCGTGCAACGCCAGGTCGGGCAAGGCGACCATACTTTGAAGGTTGAAATCGAGTGCGGCGGGAGGACGCTAGTGACCGATACGCACCGGTTCCACACGGGAATCAACGGGGGAGCGAGCGGCAGCGAAGCGTGGGCTGAAGTTGGGGCGTGGGGCGAATCAAGCGGAGTCTGGACGATTCCCGCAGCGGGCGGTCAGCCCCGCCAGCTCGTTGACGCTGCGGCGACCTCTCTGGCGTGGAACGCCGATGGCAGCCTGCTAGCGACGGATTTTTCCGGCCACGAGCCCTTCCTGATTTCTTTCTACGATGTGGACGGGCATTCGCAGGGGAGCACGGCAGGAGGGCCGGGCGTGGGCTCGGTGAATTATCTGGGCAACTGGGATGTGACAGGGCAGCGGCTTGTGGCTTCTGGAGGCACAGGCAACGTCCATCGCATCCGGCTCTTTGATCGAGCCACCACCAA
>JAXDCU010000611.1:0-22371 GCA_034677645.1 Verrucomicrobiia bacterium | reverse complement strand
GAGCACGCGAAGAGCAACGAGCAGGTTGTCGAAGTTAGCCAGAGGCTCACCCATGCCCATGACCACCAGGTTATCGACAAAACGACCCTGTTTCGCCAACGGCTCTGGAGCGTCTGCCGACGGAATTCTCTCCGTCGGACCAGTTCTTTGGAAACCCGGCGACGAGGGTCTCATGGCGGCCTGGCCCGTTCGCGGGTTCTTTGATTGCCGGTGCCACCGTTCCGCGGCGAGGAGTTGTTCCACTATCTCATCGACGCCGAGGTTGCGCTGCAAACCGGCTAGCCCGCTGGCGCAGAAAGCGCAGCGGTAAGCGCATCCGACCTGCGTGGAAACGCACAAGGTTGTCCGATCGCTGGTCTGGCCATGCAGAGCTGGGGTGGCCGGTATGAGCACACTTTCGATCGAGCATCCGTCCGCCAGTTGCCAAAGGAATTTGCGCGTGCCGTCTGGCGCTTCCTCAAGCCGGAGGAGTGTTGACGCGTACAGGTCGTACTCGTCCGCTAAACGCTCCTGCAACAGCCGTGGCAGATTGGTCATCATGCTCCAGCTGGTTGCCAGACGCCGGTAAAGCCAGTGCGTGACCTGGGTCGCGCGATAGACGGGCTGGCCCCAGGCTAGGAGCTTCGCCTCGATTTGGTCGAGGGTGTGCGACTTGATGTCGCGGTTCACGCCTCAGGTTGCGCGGATGGCTTTGCCGACGCTCCGCTGGTGACGGCAGCGTGATGGTCAGCGGACGACGGTTCAGCCGGATTCTCGGGATTGATGTAGTACTTTGTTGTGTACTCCTGAACCATGCGCCAGGTGTTGAAACGCGGCGGCAGCGTAGCCATGGCGTGTCGAACTTTCTGAATCCAAGCCCGCGGGATACCGTTGGCGCCGCGCTGGAAGAAACAAGGAACCACGTCATCGGCCAAAACGCGATATAGATTCTCGCTGTCCACTCGGTCCTGCTCCCCAACTTGCTGCGGATTCGAATCGTCGCCGATGGCGAAGCCGTTTGAGCCATCGTAGCCCTCGCGCCACCAGCCATCGAGAATGCTGAGATTCAGGCACCCATTCCAGCACGTTTTCATGCCGCTGGTGCCGCTGGCTTCGAGGGGCCGGCGCGGGTTGTTCAGCCATACATCGCAGCCGGACACCATCTGGCGGGCGACATGGACATCGTAGTTTTCGATGAAAACGAGGCGGCCCTTCAGTTCGGTCGATCGACTCAGATTGATTAGATACTGTATGAGTTTCTTGCCTTCGTCATCCCGCGGGTGCGCTTTGCCCGCAAACACGAATTGGATTGGGCGGTGGCGGTCCTTGACCAATTCGAGGATGCGGTCGAGTTTCTGAAACACGAGACCCGCGCGTTTGTACGCGGCAAACCGCCGCCCGAATCCGATTGTCAGGGCGTCTGGATTCAGGAGGGCGTCAAAAGCGATGTAATCGCTGCGAGTAACTCGCTCGCCCTGGAGCAACAGCCTGCGGCGAGCGAACTCGATCATCTCGCGCCGCAGTTTGTAGCGCAGCGCCCAGAGTTCCTCGTCGGTGACGAAAGCGTTGTCGAGTATCCGTTTCCATAACGCAGCGTCGTGCACGTCTTTTTCCCAGCCGGGGCCGAGCTTGCCGGTCCAGAAATCGCGCACGGTCTTCTTCATCCAGCCCAGCAGGTGCACGCCGTTCGTGATATGGCCGATTGGCACCTGGTCCACGGGCCGGCCGGGGTAGAGGGGCTGCCACATCGCGCGGCTGACGTGTCCGTGGAGTTCGCTGACGCCGTTGGCGGCGCGGCTCGTGCGCAACGCGAGGGCTGTCATGTTAAACGCGCCACGTTCGTCGTTGGGATCGATTCGCCCCAGCCGAAGCAGGGTTTCCGCCGGCACCCTGAACTCGCGGAACATCCGGTGGAGGGCCAGTTCCATCAGGTCGCGGGTGAATCTGTCGTGCCCAGCTTCGACCGGTGTGTGTGTGGTGAATACGCACAACTGTCGTGTCGCTTCCAGTGCCGCTTCGAATGAAAGCCCCTCGGCCATTTTCTCCCTGATCAGCTCGAACGCGAGAAAGGCGGCGTGTCCTTCGTTGAGATGATAGACCGAGGGTTCGACTCCCAGAGCGCGGAGCAGGCGGACGCCGCCGACACCCAAGAGCAGCTCCTGCATTATGCGCGTGGTGCTGTCGCCTCCATACACGTGCAAGGTCAAGTCCCTATAAACCGGCTCGTTCTCCGGCAGGTTGCTGTCGAGGAGATAAACTGGCAGACGCCCCACGTTGACCCGCCACGTTTTGAAACTCACCTCGGCGGCCGCGATCCCCACGCTGCAGACGAGCGGGTCGCCTCGCGCGTCCAGCACCGGCTCGAGTGGGAGATTGCGCGGATTGAGCAGTGTGAAGTACTCGGTTTGCCAGCCATGCTGGTCGATTGACTGCATGAAATAGCCCTCGCGGTAGAACAGACTCACCCCCACCAGCCCAAGGCCGAGGTCGCTGGCCGATTTGGCATGGTCTCCAGCCAACACGCCCAGCCCTCCGGCGGCGACGGGGAGCGTCTCGTGAAATCCGAACTCGGCTGAGAAATAAGCCACTGGGTGTTCGAGGAACTGGGGCGCGGTTTGTTGCGCCCATCTACCGTTTGATTGGAGGTAAGCTTCGAACCTCCGCAGAACTTCCTGCACACGCCGCGCGAATTGCGGGTCCTGCAACCTCACTCGCAGCTCGTAATCGGAAACCTCATGCAGAACGGCAACCGCGTTATGGTAGAGGTTGCGCCAGCCACGCTCGGACAAGTCCCTGAAAATCTCCTGTGCGGGGCCGTCCCATGTCCACCAGAGATTCCGAGCCAGCCGGTTCAGGCCCGTTACCATGGAGGCAATGTCATCTAAATCAAGTGATGGTCGCGTCATGTTCATGTAAAGCAAAGTCGCCATCGTTTTCACGTGGCGACCCGCGCAATCGGCAGGAAACTAAAGACACGTCCCCAGACCCGCAACTGAATTCACCAGGGCATCTCTATCGCGACCCGCTGCCGCGGTCGTCAGCTCGCTCAGCAACGCGTCGGCCTGCGCGCGCGCGGCGGCCATCTTCGGATAGCGTATCTCACGGTATCCGGTGACGGCCGACGGCAGGTTGAGAATACGGAGGAATACAGCGTAAGACCGCGCGTCACGAGCGGCATCCTCGAAGCGAGGAATCAGGCCAATGAACCAGTCGCGGAATTCGCGCTCGGGTCCGTGCCACTCCGGCAAAACCCGACGCAGCCAGCGCATCTGCCTCATCAACCGCAGCATCCAGTCCCGGGTTTTCATGTTCCAGGCGAAGCCACGGCCCAGCAGCGTAAACTGCGGCCTGTTCAAGTGCCTGTAGCTGATCCGATCGCCGCGGGCGGGGTCGATTCCGAACCGCGCGCGGTCATGTCGGCGCTTCTCTTCGCTCGTCAGCAGATACGACACGTAGACCTCGTCCTTGATCAACATCACCTTGTGCAGATTCCAAATCGCCGCAAGTGTCGCGGCGCGGTTGTGCGCATCCGAGTCCCATGCGGCAACTTGCAGCACCAAGTCCACGTACCGCTTCGCGTACGCCACGTCCTCATATTGCACAAGATCGTAGACTCGCCTTGCGAAAGCCGCCAAGCCTTCCCCTCCCAGATGCAAACGCTCCACCGACCACTCAATCATTTCCCGGTACGCGGCGGCCATCGCGGCCCCCCGCGATCGGCTCCGTACCAATAGCCCAACCGAGTCATCCAGAATCTCTTGCCAAGTGGCCGGCTCTTGTGCAAGGCCCGCCGCGCGTTGTACCGCCGCCGAGTCGAGAGCCAAGTGCCGACCCAGTGTGAAGGCCTTGAGATTGTCTGGACCGCTCGATCCGAGCCCGGTGTTGACTGCCCATTCAAGACTCTCGAGGCTGACGGGAATCAGACCGCGCTGAAAGGCGATGCCGAGGAGGACAATGTTCGCGCAGAGCTGAGTTCCGAAGAACCGCTCGGCGATCTCGGACACGTCCGCGCTGAAGTAGTCGGCGCCACGTGTGTTTTGCCGAAGAAGCTCCTCAAGGCGCTCGACCTGGAAATCGTCCTTGCCAAGCAGCGTCAGGATTGTCGGTGTCTTGTGCCTGTTGATCACGGCCACGGTCCGGTCCCTGCCGCAAATCCGCTGATTCGTGGACGGGTCGATCGCCCGGGCGGCTTCGAGCACGTCTATTCCGAGGAGCAAGTTGGCCTTTCCGTAGGGGATTACATTCGATGTGTAGGCGGCGTTGTCGCGCGCGAAGGTAATCATCGAGTAAACGCCGCCGTTCCTGATAGCTAGTCCTTTCTTGTCGCAAAACTGGACTCTGTATCCCTCGCGGTGTCCGGCGAGGACCAGGACGGCGGTGGCGGTCCCGATGCCCATGCCGCCGACCCCGGCCAGGTAGCCGTGCCATGCGCCGCGCAGTTGCGGTACCGGTGGGATTGGCGGGTGCGAGTTCGCGAACAAGTCGAACGGGGCTGGCGGTTTCCGGGTACGGGTCACCAGCACTTCCTCGAACGACGGGCACGCTTTGATATGTGGTCCGTCGTTTTCCGTTGCGAGCAGGAACCGGGTGCAGGCGCCGTCGGCCACGCACCATGACAAGTCGATCTGCACTTTCTGGCCGTAGGCCGTCCGTGCCAGCGTCAAACCGGGGCAGCCAGTTGACTTCGTGCACTCCAGACAGTTCTCACAAACTTCAGACGTGATGTTGATGTGCCGTTTGCGCGGGAGGAATCCCTTTTCCCTGACCAACTTGCGCTCCTCAATCGCGGCTCTGCGATGGAATGTGATCCCGCATTCCTTGTCGGCCACCACCACCTTGACTCCGTCCTGGAGGATAGCTTTTTCGAGCAGGCGCCGGTAGGCCTCGCGCTCGGTCGGATTCGCTCTTACCACTGTTGCGCCAGAACGTTGTTTGTCGGTAATGCCCGCGACCACGGCGTCGATGCTCTGCGCGAAAGTGCGCTCGCCCAGCAGACCTTCCTCCAAAGCCGGCGTCGTCTGGTGCCCGGTCATCGCCGTGGTTTGGTTGTCGAGAATGATGTAGGTGATGTCCTGGTTGTTCTTGATCGAGTTGGATATCGCGATCTGGCCGCTGTGGAACAGGGTCGAGTCCCCCATGAAGACGACCTGTTTGTTCTTGATGAATGAATCGATGCCCGCGCCTGTACCGCCTCCCAGCCCCATGCCGCTGTAGTTGTGCATGAGGTCTTTCGTGGGCTCGAACATCAGCATCGTATAGCAGCCCGTGTCCCCGTGAAACAAGAGGTCAACCGGTCCCGTGCCGTGAACGCGCTCCATGTATTGCCGATCGCGGAATTGCTTCTTGATCTCGATCAGGACGCTGGCCGTGTCGCGGTGCGGACAGGCCGGGCAAAAAGTCGGCGTCCTCTGGGCGACATCGGCCACGACAGACTTCGCGTTGCGGATCAGGCTCAGCTCCTTTTCGATGCGCTGGCGGTCGACGCCCACGGCTAGCTCCGGAATGCCCAGAAACAAACGCCCAAGCCGTCCGATTAGTTTGCTCGGATTCAACCCGCGAGAAGACGGGATCGCGTCCAGGTCACGCGGAAACCGCTTGCCCCACACACGGCACTCAGAATGCCTTCCGTCAAGTGAGCCACTCTGCCGGGCGCCGGTGACTATCTCGGTGATCTGTTCCTCGAGAAAACCGCGTCGCTCCTCCACCACGAACAAGTCCGTCAGCCCAGAGGCGAACTCGACAACCGTCCGCGGGTCCAAAGGATATGTTATGCCGAGCTTGAGTATTGGGAAACGATTGTCCATGCCCAGCTCGGCCAGTGCATGCCTCAGATAGCAGTAGGCCTGCGCCGAAGACACAAAGCCAATTCCAGCCAGGTTGCCGCTACTACCGTCCGGCGCGAACACACGGTTCACCCCATAACGGCGGGCGCTTTGCCAAAGTCGGGCGAACCGCCCCGGGATGTCCTGTTCCCGCCGCCATGTTCTGGGCGGGAGCAGAACGTTGCGTTCTAAGTCGATTTGACTCGTGTCGAGCGTCACGCGCGCTTTTGTGTTCAGAGCCGGGAAATGATTCGGCCTTACCTCGACCGATCCGCCGCCATCAGCCTGGTTCGTCGTGACAAGGTAGCCGATGTACAACTCGCTTTCGCGGGAGAGTTTGAAAGCCAAATCGATCCAGTCCTTGAGCTCTTGCGCGTCGCTAGGCTCGAGCACTGGCATCATCAGATGCTTGCACAGGTACCGCGAGTCAGCCGGCACCTGCGTCGAGTCGCTCCACGGATCGTCACCAACGACAATGACCGCGCCACCTTGTGGATGCGCACCCACCAGGTTGCCCAAAGCCAATGCGTCGGCGGCGACATGGAGCCCAACGCTCTTCTGGACCGAGATGGCCCGCAGGCCGTGCATCTGCGAGCCGTTGACCATGGCGGCAGCCAGAGCCTCGTTGTTTGCCATCGTGGCCTTGATGCCGTGGTCTCTCAACAACTCTCGCAGCTCGGATGCGGTGTCAAAAAAACCTGCCACCGGCGAGCCAGGATAACCGGTCCACAAGTGCGTCCCGCCCTCTGTTTCGAGACATCCTTTGACCAGCAGTTCGTTACCTGTAAATACTTCTCTGCCAGCATCTTTCGTGAAACGCCGGTCGATCTTCACTGCCGTTCATTGTCCCCCGTCCCAACCTCGTTGGCAAGCGTTGACTTCCCTTAACCAACAAGGCACAACCTCCGCTAGTGAAACTGGGCGCTCATATGCCCACCGCCGGCGGTGTCTGCAAAGCCCTCGAACACGGCCGGCGAATCGGCTGTGAATCAATTCAGTTGTTCGTCAAAAACAACATGCAGTGGCTCAGCCGACCAATCGCGCCCGCTGAAGTCCAATTGTTCGCCAGTCTCCGCGCGGCTTGCGGTTTTGCCAGTGTTTTTGGGCACACGGGCTACCTGATTAACCTCGCCGCGGCGCCATCCCCCAACCGCGACCGCTCGATCGAATCGCTCATCCAAGAAATCCAACTTGCCACCGAGCTCGGACTCCCATTCCTGGTCATGCATCCCGGCTCTCATCTCGGCCATGGCGAGGCGGCTGGCATCGAGAATGTTGTTAAGGGGCTTGACGAGGTTCTGACTGCCACAAGAAACTCAACCGTCAGGATCGCGCTCGAGGACACCGCGGGCCAGGGCACTTCGCTCGGATACGTGCTCTCGCATCTCACAACGATATTCGACCGGGTCCAGCGCCCTTCGCGGCTTGGGCTTTGTCTCGATACAGCGCATTTGTTCGCTGCGGGTCACGACCTGCGCCGCCGAAAAGTCTGGACGGCCGCGCTCGACGAAATCGAATCGCGCGTCGGCATAGACCAGGTGCTGGCTTGTCATCTTAACGACTCGAAGACCGATCTGGGCTCCCGCGTGGACCGACACGCTGGCATAGGACAAGGCCGGATCGGACGGGAAGCGTTCCGCCACATCGTGAATGAACCGCGCTTCCGCGACCTGCCAGCCTGCCTCGAAACACCCAAGTCGCCAGACCTGCACGAGGACATCCAAAACCTGGCCATCCTGCGCGCGCTCCAAACCGGGTGGCGCGCACCGCAATCGCGCTTTCCCGCAAAAACTCCGCTCAGGAAAAAGCGCCAGGCCAAAAGCCAATCATGACAACAACACCAAGCCAGCACATGACCCCCGGCGAATTCAGGCAATGGGGCGCGAAAGTGATCGATTGGATCGCCAACTACCAGGAGCGCGTCGAGTCGTTCCCGGTCCTCTCACAGGCACAGCCTGGCGATATCCGATCGGCCCTTCCGACCACGCCGCCTGAGCGCGGCGAGAACTTCGCCGCCATTCTCGAAGATGTGGAGCGCGTGCTTTTGCCTGGTCTGACCCACTGGCAGTCGCCGAATTTCTTCGCTTTCTTCCCCGCCAACGCTTCTGGCCCGTCCATTCTCGGCGAACTTCTCTCAGCGGGTTTGGCCGTTCAAGGGATGCTCTGGGCCACCAGCCCGGCCTGTACCGAGCTCGAAACACACGTGCTCGACTGGCTCGTCGATATGCTGGCCTTGCCCGAAAAGTTCAAGTCGTCGGGGCCCGGCGGTGGAGTTATTCAGGACACGGCATCCGGGGCCGCGTTATGCGCGCTGCTGGCGGCGCGGGAGCGAGCCACGGGCTTCGAGGCCAACCGCGCTGGGTGTCCGCGGGGTCTGGTGGCCTACGCGTCCAGCCAGGCGCATTCTTCCGTCGAGAAAGCCGTCGGTATCGCCGGCATTGGGCGAGAAAACCTCCGCCTTATCGGCGTGGACGCCCAGTTCGCCATGCGCCCCGATGCTCTTGCGGAGTCAATACGGCAAGACCGCGCGGCGGGGCGCACGCCTTGCTTTGTCTGCGCCACGGTGGGCACGACTTCGTCAAACGCGCTCGACCCATTGCCGGCCATTGGCCAAATCTGTCGGACTGAGAACCTGTGGCTGCACGTGGATGCCGCGATGTCTGGCACGGCCGCCCTGTGCCCCGAGTTCCGCTGGATACAGAACGGCTTGGAGTTCGCCGACAGCTACTCGTTCAATCCGCACAAGTGGATGTTCACCAACTTCGACTGTGACTGTTTTTTCGTGGCCGATCGGGCAACACTGATACGGACCCTCAGCATCATGCCCGAGTACTTGCGAAACAAGGCGACTCAGTCCGGAGCGGTCATCGACTACCGCGACTGGCACGTTCCTCTGGGCCGCCGATTCCGCTCCATCAAACTCTGGTTCGTCATTCGGCACTACGGCGTGGAAGGACTCCGACAAGTCGTCCGCAACCACATCGCATGGGCCCGCGAGTTCGTTGGCTGGGTCGGAGCGGACCCGCATTTCGAAATCGCGGCGCCCGCGCCGCTCAATCTGGTCTGCTTCCGCCACAGGGCTGGCGACCGGTTCAACGAACGTCTGCTCGACGCTCTCAATAGCAGCGGTCGCATCTACCTCACCCACACCAAACTCGGTGGCAAGCACACGTTGCGACTCTGCATCGGCCAGACGCACACCGAACGCAGGCACATTGTACAAGCCTGGCAACTTATCCGCGAAACAGCCAAAAAACTGAGCGGAACGGTTCGGCACGAGCCTCGTCCTCCCGGGAACGTCCGTGGTTTCTGATAGGTTTAGTTGTTTCCGCTAACACGCTCCGCGGCCATGGGCCTGCCCACCGCTTGCTTGCAGGCGCGCGGCTCTGCCGCAACTAAACGGCGACGCCGAAAGGAATGTCGGTGTTGCATGGCAGCACCTCTCTCGCGCCGCGCTGCATGAGGCGGCTTCGTCGCCGGAAGATGGTGACAGGTTCACGGAAAGCGAGGTTTCCATTCTGAGAACGCATTGGTGCCTTGAACCTGGTGGGGACGCGTTCCACCGCGTCCCCGTTTGCTGGGCGAAATCAGGGACCGAGTGGAATCGGTCTCTGCCTTGCGGTTCATGGAGAGCGGTGTTTCTCTCTTAGAACGCATTGGGACCATGAACCAGGCACGTTTAACGCTCAACGTCCAACGCTCAACATTCAATGCGGAACTAGGTTGGAAGTTGAAGGTTGAGCGTTGAGTGTTGAGAGTTTGGTTCATAAGAAGCGGGGCCAGCGGACTCGAACACCGACAGGGTTCATCGCGGTGTCTTGGGAACGAAGCTCATGCGAGGTCGTACGCGGCAATGAGCGGCTGCGCCATTCGGCGGGTTACCGCCATTCTGCGCGCTTGACTCCGTGCAGTCGATTTCATACGAAACGAGCACGGCGAAAAATCTAACCATGGAGAGTCCAGTGAGAACACCTTTCACCTCTATCGTCACGGTGGCTGCCATATTCCTCGGCGGGGTTGCGCTGGCCCAAAACACAGGCTCAGCCTACAAAGACCCCGAGTGGGGCTGGAGCTACGTCTACAACGGCGACACCGCGACCGCCGGGACCGGGTCGGCGTTCGACGCGCTAGACGGCACGTGGAGTCACGACAACGGCTCGGACGCCTGGGACGGTTCAGGCTTAGGCGGCACGCTGGGCGCGGCGAATCGCCCCGGCGGCGTCACGGTGATGACAGAATGGAACACCACGTTTCTGAGGATTCAGGACTGCGGCGATCCGCGGGATCACACTTACACCGCCGATCCCAGCAATCGCAAGATCATGTTTGGTCATGACCTGGCGAGTGAGCAGATGAGCGGTTATTTCCTCGAGTACGGTGTCACGATTTCGTTCCGGGCCAGGGTGGCCACGACCGGTCTGCTCGACGCCCAGTACCCTGACGCCGCTAGCAACGGCGAGAACCGCGCAGTGGCGGGTGGCACGCCTTGGCCAGCCGCGGGCAACGGTTACCTGGGACATGACGGCGGGAAAGGCAACTTCGTCGTTCGCCAGATGGAGGGCGATAGTACCATCTCATTCAGCCTGGTCACAGCTGCGGATCAATTATCGACTTTGGCTCCGTACGGACAAGCCGGCCTGGTCATGAACGGCCTGAACGGCGCGACTCCCGATGCCGACGTCGATCCGTGGGAGAACGAGGGCGACCGCAATCTTCTGCCCATGCCCAGCGTGACCGACGATTGGCACGAGTTCTGGATCGTGATCCAAAGCGACATGACATACGTGGGCACGCACCAGGTCGACGTCTACGTCGATGGCAGCCTGACGCCGGAGACGTTCGTCGTCACAGCCGGCGACGGCGACGACTACGAAGCCCTTAACTACATCGCCATGGGCTGTGGCGGCACGCAACAACAAGGCGCCATCGACATAGATTTCTTCGCCATCACAGAGGGCATCTACGTCCCCGAGCTGGCTGATGCGAAAGTCCCTGTGGCCATTGCGCAAGGTCCCAAGGATGTCACCGTGGCCGAAGGCGGAATTGCCGAGTTCAGCGTGGTCGCGACGGGCGGTCCGCCGCGCCTGTTCCAGTGGCAGCGCAGCGCCGGGGGGGGCAGTTTCACGAACATCCCCAACGCGGACGCGAGCTTCCTGAGCGTTGGACCCGTGGGCGTGCCAGACAACGGCGCGCAATTCCGTTGCACCGTTTACAACAGTCTCAACTCGCTGAACAGCGACCCCGCCACGCTCAATGTGGACAGCGACAAGGAATCGCCAACAATCGTGCGCAGTTTCGGCAAGCATACTCTTACCAACGCGTTCGTTGAGTTCTCCGAGCCGGTCACAGCCGCCACGGCCAACGTCGCGGCCAACTACAAGGCGGACAAAGGCCTGATCATTCGGGACGCTATCCTGGATTTGAACGGAACCAAGGTGACACTTGTGACCAGCCAGCAGACCTCGGGCGAGACGTACACCCTAAGTGTCAGTGGCATTCGCGACACGTCCTTCAAACAGAACCTGATCGCCGCGGATAGCCCGACCTCATTCCCGGCTTGGGTAATCACGCGCGGTTTCCTCACAGGCGAGCGTTTTCTTGGCATCCCCGGCACTACCATTCTTGATCTGACCTCGAATCCGAAGTACCCCGACTGGGCGGACCAGTTCATCTATGCGAATTCAGGCGATGTGCCGCAATCAGCGCCAAACCTCGAAGACTTCGGCGGGCGACTCATCGGTTGGCTCGTGCCCCCGGAGACGGGCGATTACGTCTTCCACCTGCGCGGTGATGACGACACCGAGTTGCGCTTAAGCACTACGCCCTCCATGGCGGACCTCGATCCGATAATCCAGGTCTTTGAATCTGCCGGAATGCCTTATCAGCCCTCCTGGCCGATATCGCTTGTGAAGGGCCAGCGCTACGCGATAGAAGCGTTGTGGAAGGAAGGTCCAGTAGCCGACTTTATGCAGGTAGCCTGGACCCCGCCCTCTTCCACCGAGACGAATCTGCTGCCGACGTGCGTTCTGGAGGGCTACGCCGATCCAATGGGTGCATCCATGACCGTCACCGCGGGGCCGGATGACCAAACCGGCACTCAGAGCCTGCCACTCACACTCACCGTCACCACGACGTTCACCCCAGCCGACTCACTCACGTCTTACATTTGGGAACGACAGGTCGGCGCTGAATGGAAGGCAGTGGCTTGTGGCACGCCTTCTTACACGATCCCTCGGCTCCAGTATCCGGGCGACAACGGCGCGAAGTTCCGCGCTATCGCCGCCGTTCCGGGCGCGGCCGCGACCAGCCGCGTGGCCACGGTCACGGTCGTTCGCGACACGGTCGCGCCGGCCGTCGTGTCGGCGACGCGCTACGTTTGCAGCTCGGACGTTGTCACGGTTGTGTTCGATGAGGTGTTGGATGAAGCCAGCGCCGCACTGCCAGAGAACTACGAAATCAAGAACCTGGCAACTGGCGCCAGCATCTCCGTCGTCTCGCCGCTCACACTCAGTTCCCACGGTCGGACGGTTAGACTCACAACCGCCGCGGCGCTGGCCGACAAGACGCTTTATCAGTTGATCCTGAAAGGGCTCAAAGACCTTGCGGGCAACGCCGCGACTGGCGCCGCCAAATTGATCGATCTGCGCGGCGGCCTCTTGGTGGCCGGCCCACAGAATCTCGTGGCTTTTGAGGCGGAGAACTATGATCTGATGGTGCCGTGCGATTGGCTGGGTGTGGAGCGGTCCTGGTTGTTCGGCGACACGCTCGCTGGCTATTCGGGCACCGGCTACGTGCGGGCCTTGCCTGATGAAATCGGAGAAGATCGCCCGGGCGGGAACGAGAGCACTTCGATCGACTATTGCGTCTGGTTCCCGGAAAGCGGCACATACCCTCGCACTTACTATGTCTGGGTGCGTGGCAGCGCCGATGACGGCGCGGATAACTCGGTGCACGCCGGTTTGGATGGTGCTGTGCCAGCTTCGGGCGTCAACATTCAAGAGAACATGACGGCCGGAGCGTTTGTCTGGCTCGACCAGTTGTCGGGTGGCAGCCGCGCGATGCTTGATGTGCCAAACGACGGCATGCACACGGTCCACATCTACATGCGCGAGGACGGTTTTTATGCGGACAAAATCCTGCTCACGACCGACTCAGCGTACAATCCGGTGGGAGTGAACGGCGGGCTTGGGCCGACTGAATCGCCGCGCCAGGACCTAAATCCGCCCATGCCTGGATTCGTGGACGGCACCGCGTCGGTGGCTGGAGGCAAGTTCTCCGTCCAGGTCCAAACCATGGCCGGTCTGCCAAATGTTATCCAATACAAGAACACCCTCACCGAGAAGAACTGGAGTGTCCTGACCACTTTCACCGGCGACGGCGGATTGCGTACCATCACCGATCCCAGCCCGCTGTCCGGCGCTCGATTCTACCGGATGCTGGTGCAAGTGAATCAATAGGCGCTATCCGGTAGGTGCCGGCGTGGCGTACTCGATAGGTGCCGCGGTTTGCTCGGGCTCGGTATCGGGCCTGAGCACTGCCGCGGCTGGAAGTTCACCTCAGTCTGGTCTGTAGCTCATGGCGAGCTGGCGCCGCAGATTCTCGCGATTTCGGGCATCGTAGAAGTCCACCGGATTGAAGTTGTCCGTGAGCACGAGCCCGCGGTCAGAATTCACGGTGACCATCCTGGCGAAGGCGTTCTCAACACCCCAGCGCAAAGAGTGATGTACACCGCTTAGCTCCGGCGGCCGCAACGGCCCAAGCGGCGCTCGGTCCGACGCGACATAGAATACATTGCCGTTCTCGCCGTCATGGATGACAACTCCACGGAACACACTTCGCAGCGTTTGATCGATCGAAGCGGCGAAGAAATCGCGGCCGGGCGCCAACTCCGCAAAGGTGTTAATAACCAAAGTGCCGTCTGGCCGCAGGCAACGCCGCATGGCCGCGAAAGCCTCGCGAGTCATCAGATGCGACGGCGGCGATTCGCCCAGGAACGCATCCAGCACGATCGTGTCGTAGCAATTCGTGGTTGCGTTGAAGAACTGCCGTCCGTCGCCCATGTGGAGCGCGACCCGGCCCTGCTCGAAGCCGAAGAACCGCTCCGCGAGTGGCACGACCGCCGGATTGATTTCGACTACCTCGACGTTGGCGCCATCCCGGGCCAACTGCATCGGAACGATGCCGACTCCGAGCCCGATGCAGAGCGCGTTGCGTATGTGTGGCGTGTAGCTCCTGGCCAGTCCGTAGAGCATGTGCGTGAAAAGCGACATGCTCTGCCCAGACTGCGGCTCGTAAGTGTTCTGGGTCAGCAAATCGTTCAAGTACCAACGCCGCGTGCCGGCATCGTTCTCGATAACCTGGAGGAGGCCGAAATTGGAATTGCCGCGGAACAGCTCTCTGTAATAGGCCGTGCCTCTCACCGGGCGTTCGAGAACGGCCAGGCCGATGAAAGCAAGCACCACGATGCTGGCGGTCAACGCCGGCGCGCGGTGCCTGTGGCCCCACACAACGAAGTACACGACAGCCGCCAGCAACAAGATGCCTGCCGTGAGGCTCATGGTCGTCGAGTTGGGCAACAGTGGTATCAACAGATAACCGACGAGAAGCGTGCCAGCCACGCTGCCGATCGTGCTGAGCGAGGTCAGGCGTCCGACATTCGATCCGACATGCGCAACCGAGCTGGTGATCAAACGCACAAAAAAAGGCCCTACCATCGCCAGCAGCGCTAACGGGACGAGAAAAAGAAAGGTGGCGGCGAGCAGAGACCCAGCGGCCAACTTGAATCTCAAGCAGCGGTACGCGACTGACTCGCAGCCTATGACGGACACGGCTAGCCATGCCGCCGCGACGATCATCCCTCCATAAACCCACGCCGGGTGCGGCGAACGGTCAGCCAGCCATCCCCCAACCGCATATCCGCAAGCCAACGCGAGCAGCGTGACGGTGATTTGCGCCGTCCAAACAAAGTGCGATGTCCCCACGTACGGCGCGAGCATCTTCGCCCCCAGGATTTCCACGACCATGATCGCCGCGCCTGTCAGGCAGGCTGTGACAAACAAGTATCCCCGCAGACCTGCTGGGAGCCCAGGCGCGGGCGACTTCTCTATCTGTCTTTTCACGCGCCGGTTTTACTCCCGGCACGCGGCCCTGGCCAACCGAATCTGCCCCGCGAAGTGAGCAGATGGTGGCACAAGTTCAAACGCAGCGCGTTGCCAATCACCAACAGGTCCGAAAGCCCCATCGTCGCGGCGCAGAGGATCGGGCTCAGAAACCCGAGCGCTGCCAGCGGGACAGCCATTGCGTTGTAGAAGAACGCCCAGAAAAGGTTTTGCTTGATCGCCCGCAGCGTCGCTCGCGCAAGCCCCAGCGCCTCCGGAACCGCCCCAAGATCGGACCGGAGCAGAACGATGTCAGCAGCTTCGCGCGCGATGTCGCTCGAGCGACTCACTGCCATGCCGAGGTTCGCTTGTTCCAACGCGGGAGCGTCATTGATTCCATCGCCAACGAACGCGACACGCTCGCCCTGTTCTTGCAGCTTTCGCACAATGGTCGCCTTGTTGTCCGGGGCAACTTCGGCGAAGACATTTTCCGCGTCGATGCCAACCGACTTGGCAATCGCAGCCGCCACAGCTTCTCGATCGCCGGTGACCATGCACACCCGTTTGCCTTGACGCATGAGTTTGGCGATGACAACCCGTGCGTCCGACTTGAGCGCGTCGCGCAGTGTCAGCGTGCCAGCCAACTTGGCGTCGACCGCGACGCCCAACACCGTCGCTCCACTGCTCGCCGCGGCCACAACAAAGCGTTCAGCCGGAGCCACTGAGACGCCAAAGTTTTGGAGCCATGGCAGCGCTCCCATCCGCCACGTACGTCCTTCCTGCTCCGCAACAACCCCGCAGCCTCGCACCTCGCGCCAATTAGACCAGTCAAGCCGGACCGCCCGGTCCGCGGGACTTGTCCGTTGTCCGTTCGGTGTGGACTGCCTTGGACTGTCTTCATGCAGTCGAGCAATTGCATTGCTCAGCGGATGGTCCGACGGCTTCGCCAGACCGGTGGCAATGTCTTCGAGTCGGATCATGGAATCCGGTTCCTGCCGAAGGTCGACGACGTCGGTGACAACGGGGCGCCCCTGAGTCAGCGTGCCTGTCTTGTCAAACAACACCGTCGTAATAGACCCGCTTTTCTCGAGGGCGATCCCGTCTCGTATCAGGATGCCGCGCCGTGCGGCGGCGTTGGCGCCCGCCATGATGGCCGTTGGCGTGGCAAGACCCATGGCGCAAGGGCAAGCCACGATCAGCACCGCGGCCGCATGTATGAACGCCGCCGCCAACGCGCCCCCGGGCACGACCGCGGGCCAAAGATGTTCGGCCAGAGAGGTTGCGACCTGAGTCGCGGTCTCGTATGCGAATCCCCACCAGAGACCAGTCGCCAGAGCAACAACTACCACGACCGGAACAAATACACTGCTGACACGGTCGCCGATCCGCTGAATGCGAGCGCGGCTGTTTTGGGCGCGCTCGACCGCGGCGATGATTCGTGCCAGAGCCGTGCCTTCGCCAGTCTCGGTCACCCGCATCACCAAGCGCCGCTCAGGATTGACAGTGCCGCCATAGAGCGGCGACCCGGGGCACTTCTCAACTGGCGCGGATTCGCCTGTGAGCATCGACTCGTCAACCGCCGAACGACCATCCACAACTTCGCCGTCGGTCGGCACCTGATCGCCTGGCTTGAGCAGAACTAGATCGCCGACGACCAGTTCGCGCACTGGGACAAGACTCTCAGCGCTACCGGGACTGATCCGGCGGGCGGTCCGCGGAGAGAGGTTCAACAAGACGCGCAAAGTGCTCGCGGCGCGTTGGCTCGCGCGCACTTCGAGCCAGTGTCCGAGACTGATCAGCGTCAGGATCGCGGCCGACTCCAGGAAGTACAGGTGTCCCATTGATCCAGAAAACAGCGTCCAAACGCTGAACCCGAACGCCGTGCTCGATCCCAGTGCAACGAGCGTGTCCATGTTTGCGCTGCGTGCCCTCAATTGTCTCCATGCCCCTTGATAGAAGCGCGCTCCACAGAAGACCTGCGCAACAAGGGCCAAGGCAAAGCTGACCCAGGCGAACCACTGTCTTCCGTGCCAGTCAAGAACCCACTCGCCCAGCGCCAGTGGCAGAGCCGCGGCTAATCCAACCGTTACACTCGCCCGCCAGCCGGAAAACCGTGACCGAGCGCCCGTTGCGGACGCGTTAACGTCTCCGTATCTGGCTTGGGCCGAGTATCCAGCACTGCGTACCGAGTCGATCACCGACTCCACACTTGGCTGGGCCGAAGCCAGCCATCGAACCGTTGCGCGACCAGATTCCAGGTCGACCGTGGCCGCCGCAACTCCGGGAACCGAGCGCATAGCGTCAGCCGCCTTGCGCGCGCAGCCCTGACAAGTCATTCCCGTGATCGACAATTCTGACACCGTGCCGGACGCGGGCCGGCTCTGGCGACCACTGGGCTCTGACACGCTCATTTCTTACAGGTGTATCGGGTTTGTGCCTCTGTCAAATGGCTGTGCTTGTTTTGCCTTCCTCGTGGCTGGGGATTCTACTAGACTCTTGAGTCATGATTCACGTCGGAATCGGGTATGATGTGCATCGGCTCGTGGCTGGGCGGAAGCTTATTCTGGGCGGCATTGAGTTGCGGCACTCCAAGGGGCTCGAGGGGCATTCGGACGCGGACGTGTTGATACACGCGATATGTGATGCGGTTTTTGGCGCGTTGGGCGAAGGCGACATTGGCCATCTGTTCCCCAACACCGATCCGCGCTGGCACAACGCAGCGAGCCGGGTCTTCCTTCAGGAAGCAGCGCGACTTGTCCACGTCCGCGGCGGCCAAATCGTCAATGTGGACAGCACGATCATCGCCCAGGAACCCAAGTTGGCGCCGCACATCAACACGATGAAATCGTGCATTTCCCGCGTGCTCGAGGTCAGTTCCGCTCGAGTCTCGATCAAGGCAACCACAAACGAGGGGCTCGGCTTTCTCGGGCGCGAGGAGGGGATCGCCGCGATGGCTGTCGTGAACTTGGAATTGCCCCGCTGACGCTGCTCGGCGCATTGTCCCCGCCAAATCTGTCCATCCTGTGTCAGCCAAAGCCGAGATCGGGTGGAAGACTCGCGCCGCGGACGGAAGCCGCCGCGAGGTCTACGCGCGGCGCATTGGTGGAGAGTGGCTCTTCTTTGAGCGACAGCGGCGATTCGAGCAGTGGCGGGCGCAACCGTCTCCGCCGCTTGAGGACTGGTTGTGTCTACTGGATGCGATCGAACGTCGGGTGAATCGCCGGCTCCTTCCTCCCGCGGCGGCGGTACAGGTACGCAAACGCCTGCGGGAGTTGTACCCGGAAATCAGCGGGCAACCAGAGACGGGGCAGGATTGACAAAGAGCTCCTGCTGCCCCACAAAGAGGCAGGACTGTACCGAGCCGGGTTGTGCTCATGTTCGATCAATCGGACAAGCCGGAGAGATGCCGGGTGCTGGTGGTGGACGACGACCCTGGAGTCACGGGTCTGCTTGGCAGGCTGCTGACAAGTCATGGGTACGACGCTCCCGCTGTGCCCGACGCGGCTGCTTTGCAGCAGGCGTTTTCCGGACAAAGACCCGACGTGGTTTTGCTCGACTGGCATCTCCCTGACGCGGACGGCCTCGCGCTGCTGCCGCGGATAAAGCGCGCATGGCCGGACTGCGAGGTTGTGATGCTAACCGGCTACGGCACGATTGACGCCGCTGTCCAGGCAGTCAAAGCTGGCGCGTTCCATTTCCAGAGCAAGCCGTTCGACCCGGAAGCGGTTCTTCTGTTGATCCAAAGGGCCTATGAACACAAACAGCTCCAGGAGCAAACCGCCGCGCTGCGCCGCGTCATGTCCACGCTCACCGGCGGTGCGGCGCCTGTGTTCCGCAGCCCGACGATGCAGGCCATCTTGCGCACCGCCGAGCGTGTGGCGGCCAGCGACGTCTCCATCCTGATCACCGGCGAAAGCGGCACGGGCAAAGAAGTAATTGCGGACCTGATCCACGCCTTGAGCGTTCGTGCCAAGGGCCCCTTGGTAAAGGTCAACTGCGCCGCGCTCCCCCACGAACTAATCGAAAGCGAGCTGTTTGGAGCTGTCCGCGGCGCCTATACCGGCGCGCACGCCGACCGCGAGGGCCTCTTTCGACAGGCTGAGAGCGGCAGTCTGTTGCTGGACGAGATTTCCGAGATGCCTGCCGACACGCAGACCAAGCTTCTTCGAGTGTTGCAGGAGAAGGAAGTGCGGCCGGTGGGTGGCCGTAGCGTCTATAAGGTCAATTGCAGGATCATGGCCGCAACCAACCGCCGTATCGAGGACGCTTTCCGCGAACACAAGTTGCGCGAGGACCTCTACTATCGAATCGGGGCCGTCCGCCTCGACCTGCCGCCTTTGCGCGAACGACGGGAAGACATCATCCCAATGGCGAGGGCTTTCTTGAAACGTTTTGCCAGTCTGGCGGGACAGACTGTGCAGGGCTTCACTCCCGAAGCCATGGAGCGTATGCAGCAATTCGACTGGCCGGGCAACGTCCGCCAGTTGGAGAACGAGGTGCAACGCGCTGTCCTTGTTTGCGAAGGCGGCATGGTGACCGCCGGCGACCTGTCAATCGCATCTCCGGATTCACGCGTCATCGAACAGCCGAAACTCACGCCGCTCGAAGACGTCGAGCGCAACACCATCATGCAGGTCTTGAAAGAGACCGGCGGCAACAAGCTTCTCGCCGCCAAGCGCCTTGGCATCGGACGCCAGACGCTCTACAACAAAATCAGGCAATACGGAATCCCAGTCTGAAGCCTCTTCGATTCCGTTCAAGCCAACCACTTCCGACTCATGCGCCGTGCCGTTTGCCTCCTGGTCACTCTGGTCAGTTTGCACGCTGCTCAACCCGCCTGCTCGAGCCCGCCGCTAGTTCCTGAATCCAAAGCAAGGGTGATCTGCCCGCGCGATGCCTCAGCCCTCGAAATCCTCGCTGCACGCGAAGTCCGACGTTATGTGTACTTGCGCACTGGCCGCTTGTTGCCAATCGACCGCGCCGACGCCGTCGACTCAGACCCACGCGCCGCTTTCGCCGTCGCCCGAAAGGATCGCGCCCTGGCCCTGAGCGTCGCGAGCGATATCGAGGCCCGGTCAGCGCTCGAAAATCTCGAGCCACAGCAGTTCCGGCTGAGAACGTTCAAAGACAAGGGGCGCTCAGTCCTGTTGATCTGCGGTGGCGACGACATCGCCACGCTCTACGCCGCCTATCGCTTGGCAGAGCAGTTCGGCGTCCGATTCTACCTCCATGGCGACGTCATTCCCGAAGAACGAGTCGCCCTCAAGATGCCTTTCCTGGACGAACGCCATGCGCCGACCTACCAATTGCGCGGAATTCAGCCCTTCCACGATTTCCCCGAAGGACCTGACTGGTGGAACGCCGACGACTATCAGGCGGTCCTTGCACAGCTCGCCAAGTTGCGAATGAACTTCTTTGGCTTGCATACTTACCCCGAAAACGCCCCAAGCGCTGAGCCCACCGTCTGGATCGGTTTTGCTGCCGACGCCGCGGCTGATGGCACTGTTGGGTTCAGTTACCCCGCTAGCTACCAGAACACGCTGCGTGGCAACTGGGGGTACTCATCCAGAAAAACCTCCGATTTCCACGGCGGTGCCGCAAACCTCTTCGAGACCGACGCGTACGGGGGCGACGTGATGGCGGGCCTCTGTCCGTCGCCCGACCGCTCGGAAGACTGCAACACGGTCTTCGAGCGCACCGGCAAGATGCTCAATCGCGCTTTCACCTTCGCCCGCGCGCTTGGCATCAAGACCTGCGTCGGCACAGAGACGCCGCTCACAATACCCAAGCGCCTGCGCGAACGGATTGAAGCCGCTGGCAGGAACCCCAGCGACCCAACAGTGCTCCGTGATATCTACGAAGGCATGTTCAGCCGCATCGGGGCCTCGCACCCGTTGGATTACTACTGGTTTTGGACCCCGGAAGGCTGGACCTGGGAAGGCACGACCGACGAACAGATGAAGCGCACAACCGACGACCTGCTCACTGCCATCGCTGCGGCCCGACGCATCAATGCCCCTTTCCAGTTGACCACTTGCGGCTGGGTCCTCGGCCCTCAACAGGACCGCACAATGTTCGACAAACTCCTGCCCAAAGACGTCGCTATAAGTTGCATCAACCGCGAGGTCGGCAAAACACCCGTTGACGCCGGCTTCGCCCTTGTCCGCGGCCGCGGCAAATGGGCAATCCCGTGGATGGAGGACGATCCCGCATTGACCGCGCCTCAGTTGTGGGTTGGCCGCATGCGCCGCGATGCCGCGGATGCGCGCAGGTACGGATGCGACGGCCTCATGGGCATCCACTGGCGCACTCGCGCGATAGCGCCGAATATCGCCGCTCTCGCCCAGGCAGCTTGGGACCAGAGTCAATGGAACCCGACGCCGTTCGAGTCGCCCCCGCCGCCTCCCCGCGCCGAAGGGCCGCTCGGCGGCGCAACCGCCGATTACCCAAACAGTCCCATCGCCGACACCTACGACGATCGCCTCTACCAGACCGTGCGCTACAACCTTTCGGCATACGACTTCAAGCTGCCCGACGGCGCTTACACAGTCACACTCAAGTTCTGCGAACCTCACTACTCAGCCCCGGGCAAAAGAGTATTCGGCGTCAAGCTCCAGAACCGACTCGTGATAGATCGGCTCGATGTTTTCGCAAGGGTCGGACAGAACCGCGCGCTCGATTTCCGGTTCGAGCAAGTCGCTGTCACGAACGGTTGGTTGGAAATCGGATTCGTCCCAGTAGTCGAGTTTCCTTGCATCGCCGCCATTGCGATCGAAGGCCCCAACGCGACCTGCCGCGTCAATTGCGGCGGCCCAGCCTACAATGACTACTCGGTCGACCCGCCGCCAAGGCAAGCACCCGTTTCAGCGTTTGCTTCTTCTGATGATTTCTACTTGGATTGGGCAACCTGCGAGTTCGGCCCCGATGCCGGCCCTTTTGCAGCAGACATCCTGGCGCGCATTGACTGTAAACTTCCAAGACCTTCCGATTGGGTGAATGGCCCGGGCGGCATCCGACCTGACCCGCGCCCATGGGCCCAGGTTGCGCCAGAGTACTCATTTGTCGCCGAGCTCGAAGCGTTGGCCCCTCTGGTCGTGGGCAAAGGCAACCGCGATCGGTTCGACTATTGGATCGAGACCTTCCGTTATCACCGCGCCATGGCCAAGCTCAACTGCGTCTGGGCCCAGTTCAATCAAGCCATGGACCGCGCCCGAGGTGCGATTGCGCCGTCGGCCAAACAGGACCTGGCCCAGGCACATGCGCTCCCGCTCCGACGCCAACTGGTCAACTGCGTAAACGAGGTCTATCGACATATGCTAGCCACTGTCTCGACCCCCGGTGAAATGGGTACTGTGGCCAATTGGGACCAACACCTACTACCCGACCTTCTCGACAAACCAGCCGCGGAACTGGCGGCCATGCTGGGCGCCGACCTCCCCGTCGATGCCTACCCAACCAAAACCTATCAAGGA
>JAXDCU010000610.1:0-4403 GCA_034677645.1 Verrucomicrobiia bacterium | reverse complement strand
TGGCGCGATGCTCTGGGTATTCTATCAGAATAATCCGTTCCGTATTCCGCTGCCTGAAGCCAGACCTGGCATCATCGCCAACGACTTTGTTTTCCCGGTTTTCATGCTGACTGAAGTGCCTCATATCATCAGGGGCTTCCTAATAGTGGCAATTCTGTCAGCGGCCATGTCATCGGTAAGCTCGGCGCTCACATCTCTGTCTAGCGTGAGCACGATGGACTTCGTCAAGGGCCGGCACGGCCGGCGCAGCGAGTTGTTCTACTTGCGATTCAGCAGGTTCAGCACGGTGTTCTGGGGAGGAATGCTCATCCTCACCGCATATTTAAGCCGCGAGGTCGCCTTCGTGCTGAACGCGGCTTTTACGCTGCGCGGTCTGACGAGCGGCGCGCTGCTCGGGGGCCTGATGCTCGCCGTGTTTTGGAAGTCAGGCCGTCCCATGCCTGTCATCGTCGGCATGCTTGTCTCGCTCGCCGTAATGGTCGTAATCAGTCAGGTTTCCTGGACGGGACTTGTCGATGGCACTCGCGTGGAACACAGAGTCTTCTGGCCGTGGTTTACTCTGATCGGCACTGCCGTGTGCCTCGGCGCTGCCTGGGTGGCCGATCGCCTGAGAAAAAGTCTGTCAACCAAAAGTAGCCCTTAAGAGTTCGGTTGCGGCTGAGCCGCGCCGTGACACAAAACGCTCAGAGAGCTTGCACTCAAGCCGAGGTCAGGCCATTTTGTGGCTGCGTGGAAACGGTCATAGCTTTGCTGGTGGTCGGAGTCATCCTCGTGTTGCTCGAGACGGTGCTGCCGGGGATGATAGCGGGGGTTGTGGGTATTCTTTGCCTGGGAGCTGGCGTCGTGCTTACGTACATGCGCTTTGGTTCGTCAGCCGGCAATCGCGTCTTGCTAGGTGTCGGATTCACGCTGGTAATCATGGCGATTCTCTGGGTCCGCTTTTTCCCGCGGAGCCGGGTTGGGCAGATGTTCGTTACGCGCCAAGCTGTCGGCGGGCTCGGAGTCGAGCAACCCGATTTGCTCAACCAGACCGGCACTGCCATGACACGACTGCGGCCTTCGGGCACGGCCCTGATCAACGGACGCCGCGTGGATGTAGTGACCGAGGGCCCATGGCTGGAGTGCGGCACTCAGGTGAAGGTGGTCGCGGTCGAGGGTTTGCGTGTGGTGGTTAGGAGTATCTAGACAGGATGCCGCGATTACGCGGCCGCCCCAAACATTATCAAAACATGAACGCATCAATGGCAACGTTGGCAGTCCAACTCCCGGGCATGATCTGGACCGGCTTGTGGGTCCTCTTGGCCATCGTAGGCCTGGTATTTCTCATTCTGTTGTTCAATTTCTTTGGCATCTGGATACGCGCCTGGGTATCTGGCGCTTATGTGGGGCTCATCGAGTTGGCGGCGATGCGACTGCGCGGCGTGCCGGTCGGCCTAGTAGTCGACAATTACATCAATGCCCGCAAGTCAGGGCTCGACCTGACTGTCGACCAACTCAACGTCCATTTCCTGGCCGGTGGAGACGTCCAGATGGTCGTGCGCGCGCTTATCGCCGCCCAGAAAGCAAGCATTCACCTGAACTTCGACCGCGCCTGCGCCATCGACCTGGCCACAAAAGGAACGGGCAAGACCGTCCTCGACGCGGTAAAAACCTCGGTGAATCCCCGCGTTATCGACTGTCCCAACCCCGCCGGCGGCAAGGCGTCCATCGACGGCGTGGCCAAGGACGGCATCGTGGTTAAAGCCAGGGCGCGTGTGACCGTCCGCACAAACCTGGACCGCTTCGTCGGTGGCGCTACGGAGGAGACAATCATAGCGCGCGTCGGTGAGGGTATCGTAACCACAATTGGTTCGTCCGAGAGTTACAAGGACGTGCTCGAACAACCCGACGCGATTTCGAAGACAGTGCTCAACAAGGCCCTCGATGCCAACACCGCTTTCGAGATTCTTTCAATCGATATCGCCGACGTTGACGTGGGCGAAAACGTCGGCGCCAAACTCCAGGCCGAACAGGCCGAGGCCAAAAAACTTGTCGCCCAAGCCGAGGCAGAAATGCGCAGGGCGGCTGCCGTGGCTCTGGAACAGGAAATGGTGGCCCGCACTCAGGAAATGCGCGCCAGAGTGGTCGAAGCCGAAGCGCAGGTCCCTTTGGCCATCTCCGATGCGTTCCGGAGCGGACACCTCGGCGTCATGGACTACTACCGCCTCCGAAACATCCAAGCCGACACCGGCATGCGAGAGAGTATCGCCGGCAGCGGCTCAACCGGCGGCAACGCGCCAACACCAGGCACTCAAAAACCTCCGGGAAGCTAAATAGTCGCCATGACAGACGAGGCGATCATGCCGCTATTCGCCGCCTCACTCGAAGGGCTGCTGGTCTTCTTGGTCATCGTGCTGCTGTCGGCCGTGTCCAACTGGCTGAAGCAACGAAAGGAACAGGAACTCCACCAACGCCGCGGCGCCGCACCCGGTCAGACCCAAGCTGCCCCGCCCGCAACACAACAAGCCGATTCCGCCCAACCGCCCCAACCAAGGGCGCTCGACTGGCAGGAAGAACTACGACGCCTGATCGAAGGCGATCGTGAACCAGCCGAGCCTCGTCCCATCCAGCCCGCGCCCTCGCCCGCCAAGGAACCAGAGCCAGTGCCTGTTCCCCCGCTTCTCCCCCAGCGGAGGCTCGCCCCCGCCACGTCCTCGCTCAGGCCAGCGGCAACCAAACCGACAGCGCCATCGCCAGCCCCGCCAACTCCCACTCCCGCAAGAACACATCCGCCTCCTGATAGCGAAACGACGGACTTGGCTGGTCCGCACCCGTCTCAGTTGGCCGCGCTCACAGTCTCCGCGGCGGTGTACAAACAAGCTTCTCAACTTGCCGCGCACACCGCGGCAAGACTCGAGAAAGTCGCCCAGTGGAAAGGACCATCCGCACCCTCACAGCCGGGCTCGAGACTGCCAGCTTTGTCTCCGGAAGCAGCCCAGGTGCGCGCGCACTTGCGCCACCCTCGGAGCGCTCGACAAGTTGTTGTTGCTTCGGTTGTGCTGGGTAGGGCAAAGGCATACGAGGAAAGCACCTGGACTTGGCCCTGAGCAGACCCAAACCACCAGAAACCAGCCATGGCGTCCAGGCCAAGACCGAAAAAAGCAACACGGAGACTGCTGGCGGAGAGGCTGCCTCTGACGGGCGCGCCAGGTTGCGGCTCGCCCAAGGACACCGTGATGACACAGGCGCCATCCGCGTCGAGCGTGTCAAGTTTGCTGGCCGGACCCCGGTACATCAGGCGCGCCAGCGTTGTGCCCCCGCAATGGCGCGCATACCTGAGTGAGGTGTTGATCAACGAGGCACAGTTGCGCCGCCGCGTCGCTGAGCTGGCCCGCGCCATCACACGCGATTTTGTAGGCAAAGAGCTCACTGTGATCGCAGTCTTGACCGGTACCGTCATGTTCCTGGCGGACCTGCTGCGTTATCTGCGACTCCCGCTCAGGCTCGATTTTGTCGGAGTATCCAGCTATCGAGAAGGCACAAGTCCAGGCCGCCTGATCTACACCAAGAACCTGCGTCTCGAAGTCAAGGGCCGCCACATCCTCCTGGTCGACGACATACTCGATACGGGCCGAACGCTCTCAGAGGTTCTGACTCAGATCGAACGGTTCCACCCGCGGTCGGTCCGGACCTGTGTGTTGCTTGACAAACCCGCTCACCGCGTCCAACAGGTTGCCGTGGACTACGTCGGCTTCGTGATTCCAGATGTGTTCGTGGTCGGATATGGCCTCGACTACGACGAGTGCCACCGCAATTTGCCTTTCGTGGGAGTGTTGCGGCCAGAACTCGCCAGTCCCAAAGAGCGCTCCGGCCACTGAGAGTAGCTCGCCACGACTTCATGCAGTGTCGCGCTAACCTGACCGTGTTAGCGCAAGTTGGCGACCGGAGCTGCGAGCCTGTCACGAGCTTGGCGTTCTCTCACGATGCCCAGCCGCAAAGCCCAGCCGAGCCGCTGAGTAGACTTCACTGAGGGTCGCACCCGACTTGAGCGCCACCTGCCGGCACGATTCGTATTCAGGAGCAATTTGCAGGATTTGACCGTTCAACGTGCCAACCTTGACTGTCACGTCGCCAAAGGGTGTTTCGACCGCGCGAACCTCGCGCCTCAGCTTCCGCCGCTCGGCACTCCTGCGACGCACACCGAAAGCGCTAGTGTGACGCAGAATCAGCTCAGTAAACCGGTCAGCCTCAACAGCGGTACAAAGCAAAGTCAGCAAAACACCAGGCCTGTTCTTCTTCATCTGGACAGCAGTGAAGAACACATCAAGCGCGCCCGCCGCCAACATTTGCTCGGTGAAGTGCCCCAACAACTCCGGCGTCGCGTCGTCGAGGTTAGTCTCAAGCAGCGCCACCGTGTCCGTTTC
>JAXDCU010000609.1:0-2968 GCA_034677645.1 Verrucomicrobiia bacterium | reverse complement strand
TTATCCCCCCGCTTGGCGTAATTGCGCAAATCAGCCTCGCCAACAAGAGCCCGATAAAATCTGCCTGGAAACAGCCCCGCCACCGTCAAGTCAGGCGAGACGGCGATCAACCCCGCGGTGCCGTGCTCGGCCAGGCGTCGATGAATGTTCGTAGGCGGCCCGGCGCCGGCCGTGTCCTCGGAGAGCAGACGACACAGACTTGTGTAGCCGATGGCGTCCTCCCCATAGAGCCAGAGCGGTTGGTCGCCAACGCGCACCTCGGCGCCGAGGATAGGCTTGAGACCCGCCGCCTGGGCCGCAATGGAAAACGCAACCGCGCCATGCAGGTTCCACTGGTCACAGATCGCGATGGCCGGCATCTCCTGCCGCAGCGCCCACGCCACGATCGCTTCGGGCGAGAGCGTCGAGTTCAGGAAAGAATAATGACTGCGTACCACGAGCGGCAGCAGTCTCTGCCGCGGCTTGTGCCCGGTGCTGCGCTTTGCGCGTTCGGCGTCCAGCGCGGGCGCGGGGTTCGGCTCGCCCGCGCGCAGGATGAAGTTGTGCCCGCGCAACAACACCGAGCGCCCATGTTCGACACGCAAGCGATCGATGATATCGGCGAGACGTCGGCGCGCCTCGTGTTGTTCGCTGGGGCGGTCCAAAGGCAGGTAATTGCCGGGGAAGGCGCGGTGGAGGTTTGACAGTTTGAGCGACACCATGCGCAGGCTGACTCGCCGGCGCCAGGCGCGTCGGAGCAACGAGTCCAAGCGATGATAAACGTCCGTCTCGAGATCGGTAGGTTCGTTGAGGCTCTCAGAAGCCTGGTCTTCGGCCTGGTCATTGTACCGGACTTTTACGGTGAGTGTGCGAACGCCGTGGCCGTCGGCGCGGGCTTGCGCAAACAACGTGTCGGCCATACCGCGCAGGACGGCGGCCATGTAGGTTTCGTCCGTCTGGTCTTTATCGAATGTCCGTTGCCGGCTGTAACTTTGGGCGGGTTCGCTTGCCGGCACGACGGGGCGGTCATCGATGCCGTTTGCGAACTCCTTCAATTGCGGCGCGGCGCGGCCGACCAGGAGGCTTAGCCAGTCGACGGGCGTGTCCGCAATCTGTCGGATGAACACAAGGCCTGCCGCGTCGAGTCGCTCGGCGGTGCGCGGTCCGACCCCCGGCAGCCAGTGGTTAGGCAGAGGATGCAGAAACGGGACTTCCTGGCCAGGCAACACACACTCGAACGCCGCCGGCTTGTTTAGTTTCGACGCGATCTGGCTAACGAGCTTGTTGCCGCCGATCCCTTCGCTGACGCTGATTTTCAGCCCCTGGCGAATGGCGTCACGGATGGTGGCGGCCACTTCGATTGGCGGACGCCGCAAACCGCTTAAATCGAAATAGCCTTCATCGATCGAACAAATCTCAACCTCCGGCGTGAAATCGTAGGCGTAACTGAACATCCACCGGGAAAACTGCTCGTACTTCTCAAAATCGCCGGGCAGCACGATGAGACGCGGACAAAGCTTTCTGGCGCGCGCGGTCGGCATGGGGGTGTAAATGCCGAATCGGCGGGCTTCATAAGACGCGCTTGCCACAACACCGCGCCGCTCGCCTCCCACAACGACGGGCCTGCCGCGCAACCGCGGGTCCGCCGCCTGCTCGACCGCCGCGAAAAAAGCATCGGCATCGAGATGAACGACCGGACGGATGAACGATGGCGCTGGCATTTAAACATCCTCGTCAGCCTCACGGCGCGCCGTCGGCCGGCCCTCACTTCACTCGCCGAATCAATCCCATCATCACTCCCTGGATGACCAGTTCATCGGCTGGGTAAAGTTCGGGGTACTTCGGATTCTCCGCCTTCAGACGCGGCGGTTTGCCGCGCTCGTGAACGAACGTTTTGAGCGTGCTTTCGTTGTCGATCAACGCCGCCACCACATCTCCGTGGCGCGGCGTTTGACCGTGTTCGAGCACGACTATATCGCCATCGAGTATGTGCCGGCCGCTCATGGAATCGCCCCGGACTTCGAGCGCGAATGTGCGCGATGTGGGTCGGACGCCCAGCAACTCGAGGTCCACGGCCACGCAACCTTTTGTTTCCTGGTTGCGTTCCTGGGCGAAACCGGCCGGTATGGAGCCGTACAGGGGAAGGCCGGCCACCGCGCGGCGCAGCACGCGCCAGACGCGAGCGCGGTTTGGTCTGCCGTATTGCGCCGCATCCACGGCGTTCTTGGACTCGACCAACCGCAAAGACCGCGCGCGGCGGCGTGCGCCCGTCAACGCGCCTTTGCGCCGCAACGCCGCCACATGATCGGCAGCCGCCTTGACACTCCGGAACCGGAACCGCGCGGCGATTTCGCGCAGTGTGGGGGCGATCCCGGTCCGCATGATGGTTGCGCGGACGAAACCGAGCACCTCTTGTTGTCGATCGGTCAGCGATTTCATATATACTAAACATCTGTATAGTATATGCGTCGCTGGCGGTTGGCAATTGGAATTTGAAATGCGCAAATTGAATACAGACCGCGCGCAGAAAGTGCGCGGCTGACATGTGTTGGACGACTGGTGCTGGGTTCAGAGCGTGAATTTGTGGCGGGAGAACACGGGGACGTGGCAACCGCGGGGAACGGCAAGCAACCTGCTGGACGCAGACGGTCATATAGCGATGACTAGATTGGACACTGACGCCCGGCGAAGAACCAGATGGCCGGTTTGGGTGTTGATTGGGCTAGGGCTGGTGGCCGGTTGCAGCGCGCCGCACTACCGGCGCTCGGCGGATCGGGAAGTCTACCGTATCATTCAGAAGGTCGAACAAAGCGTGTTTGGCCGCACCAACGCTTTCTCGATCGATAGCCAGTACTCGAGACGCGATCCGGCGACCATTCCGCCGGATGAGATCATCAACGGTCGGATGGCGACGAATCAGCGGGTCCTGCGTCTTAGCCAAGCTCTGAGTCTGGCAAGCGCGAACAGCCGCGAGTACCAGAACCAGAGG
>JAXDCU010000608.1:0-3711 GCA_034677645.1 Verrucomicrobiia bacterium | reverse complement strand
CACGGCCAGGCCCGTCAGAGGGTTGAACACCTCGAAACGGGCCGGGCGTCTTGCTGCGAGGGTTAGCCCCCCCTCAAGGAGCCCCATCGGGAGGCACACAAACGCACCTCCTTTGGTGCTGCCGATGTTCCGATGACACCCGTTGGTGGCGCCCGGGACATCCGGCCAATACCGATTCGGTTGACCGTTGCAGAACACCGTGAACGGCGCCCCTGGCTCAGTTCCATCGTCGCGTTCCCAGTTGGCCAGGTCCACCGGCAAGATGTTGCGCAAGTGCCGAAAGACACCGATGCCGGGCGTGTCTTCAAACCGGTCGCGCGCATAGACGCCCGCGCTCGAATGGAAGACGTACGCCGGCAGGTTGGCGATCCAGGCAAATGCCGCCGCCGCACAGAGTCTGATCGGATCGCTTTCCGACGCCACGGAGGAGCCGGGTCCGATCGGCTCGTTGCTGCTGACGGGCGGTACACCCGGCAAGCGTCCGGCGCGGTAGCAGTCGCGCACCGGCAGCCAACCGCCTTCGAACGTTCGAGTGTCGCGGCTGAAGTGGACCGTCGCCAGGTCCGCCGCGCTACCGTGGTAGAGCGAGATGATGCCTTGGTCACTGGTGTCGTCGTTCGACGTGATGGCAACCAGGACCTCCGTCCGCTCGGCGAGGTATTGAGCGAAGGCCCGGAGGTCCGCAACGCCTTGCGCGCCGGGGAATCCATTCTGCCAGGCCTCATTGGCCACTTCGAGATGGAGCAACTGGTGTTCGTGCCCGGCGATGTTCGCCAGGAGGCGATCCAGATGAGTCCGCCGCGCGGCCCGCTCCGGCATGACGTATTGGGCATCCGCGAAAATGGTCACCTCCGCCCGCAGTCCATGCCGGGCGACCATGTCGAGCAGATCACGAAAGTGCTGCCAGTAGTCCGGCCAGGCCTCGACCCGATGCCCGGCGCGGTTGGTAAATGCCACGGGCGCGATCTCCAGACCATCCCAGTTGACCATGCTCAGGACACGCACGTAGTTGAAGCCATGGGCGGCCAGGAGGGCCAGGTCGCTGTTCAAACGCGCCCGGTCGTACTTGGCGTGGCGCAAGGCCTGGAAATAGGACGCCCCCAATCCGAGGAACGGCCCGGTCCGGTCGCACAACGAACGACCGCTCAACCGGACGAGGTTTGTTCCACCCCCAGGGTCCTCCCGCACGACTTCACTCAGCATGCCGGCGGGGCAAGCATCTCCGCACACAAGGAACACCAGGGTCAAAGCGCATCCGAGCACCCTGCGTGGTTGGAAGGTTGGACTCATCGACACTTTCAAGTTGTGTGCCACGAGGCTGACAGGTTCCGTTCGAGCGGGGAAGCGGCGAATGAGACGACGCCACGGAGCGGCAGCCCTGCCGCATCTCCGCGTGCTTGCCGTCCCGGGAACCTCCGGCGTATTCTCGCTCGCGTCAGACCGGTATCAGTATGACGCAGCGAATCCGACCACGGCCTATCTCGCACAGCTTCGGCTGCTGCCATGAGCCGAGCGGATACTGAAGACGAGCAATCTCCCATGGCAAATGGCATCAAGACCCGCCCGGTGCGGCGGATGACGCAGGCGGAGTTGGACGGCTTCCTGGAAAAAGCCGCCGACATCTTGCGTGGCAACGTGGATCACTCCGAGTTTCGCGGCTACGTTTTCGCGCTGCTCTTCTTCCGACGCATCTCTGACCTCTACCAGGAGGAGATCGCCGCCCTGACGAAAAAGCTCGGCGACGCGGAACTGGCCCGCGATCCCAAGATGCACAATTTCGTCGTGCCGGAGGGCTGCATGTGGGAGGAAGTCGCCCGGAAGAACCCCGCCCAGCTCGGCACGGCGCTCAACGAAGCCATGCTGGCCATCGAGCGGGCCAACCAGCCCAAGTTCGACGGCATCCTCACGAACAAGATTGATTTCAACAAACAGGACGAGCTGCCCCGCTCCAAGCTGGTTGACCTCATCAACCATTTCAGTAGCCAGTGCTTCGACCGGGCGCATGTGCCGGAGGATGTTTTTGGCAACGCCTACGAGTATTTGATCCGGTCGTTCGCCTCGAAGGCGGGCAAGTCCAGCGGCGAGTTTTACACGCCGAAGGAAGTCGCTTTCTTGATGTCGGAGATCGTCGAGCCGAAGCCGGGGCATCACGTCTGCGACTGGGCCAGCGGCTCGGCGGGGCTGCTCCTGCAATGCCGACGCTACGTGGACAAGCACTTCAAGGGCCGGGCCAACGAGCTGTTCCTTTACGCCCAGGAGAGCAACGTGGCAACCTTCAACATCAGCCGGATCAACATGATTCTGCACGGCGTCAGCCCGTCCGGTTGGACGCCGAAGCGGGAGGACAGCCTGCGCCAGCCGCTCCATCTGGACGCGAGCAAGAAGCTGATGCAGTTCGACCGGATCGTGATGAATCCGCCGTTCTCGCTGAAAAGCTGGGGCTACGATGACTTTGTGGGCGGCGATCCCTACGACCGGTTCACCTTCGGGATGCCACCGGCGGATCAGGGCGACCACGCCTGGATGCAGCACGTCGCCAAGTCGCTCAAGCCCACCGGCAAGGCGATCATTGTCATGTCGCAGGGCATTCTGTTTCGCGGCCAGCCGGAGCAGACGGAGGCGGAGGACGGACGCAATCAGAAGCCGGACGCCGAATACGTCATCCGCGAAGGCTTCGTGAAGTCCGACCTGATCGAGTGCGTGATCGTGCTGCCGTCGAAGCTCTTTTACGGCAACAACGTCCCCGGCTGTCTAGTGGTGCTCAACAAGCGGAAGCCCGAAGACCGGAAGAACCGAATCCTGATGATCTGGGCGTCGCGCCATTGCGAAGAAACCAATCCCCAGAACCTGCTCCGCACGTCCGACTTGATGCGGATTCTCGTCCCCTGGCGGGCCTTCGGCGACCTGGAGAAATGCCGCCAGCTCATCCCAGAACATGAGGCGGCGCTGGTGGGGGAGATCGAGGCCGAGCGCCAGGCCGCGCTCAAAGACATTCACGACGCCTACGATCCGGTGCTTGAGCCGCTGCCGGAATTGAAGGCGGAACTCGCCCGGCTGGAGACGCCGGACTTCAATGCCTGGCTCGCCGCGCCGAACAAGGAAGACGTTCACTTTGGCTCGCTGAAGCCGCTTTTGGACGAGGTCCGGGCGTTTGGTGTCCCGGCTTTAGCCGGCGCGGCGTTTGGTGTCCCGGCTTTAGCCGGCTCAGGCAAAGACACGCTAAAGCGTGGACACCGAACAGCGCCGCTGGGTGTCCACCCTTCAGGGTGCTCCGGGCGAACGCTCAAGGAAGCGCGGTCCGAGCTGCGGCTGAAGACGAAGGAAATCAAAGACCGCATCAAGGAACGGACCGCTGAACTGAAGCGGGCGGTGAAGGAGCTGGGCATACTGGGCGAGGAGCGGACGGAGCGGCTGGCCGAGATCAACGCCCATGCCGACCGGCAAGTGGCGCAGGTGAAGGAAGCGGCGGCAGACCTGGCCCGCATTTGCGCCGACCCCCAGGAAGCCAAACGCTACTTCGTCGTGGCCGAACGAGCCGAAATCGAGGAGAACGAGTTCAACCTGAACCTGCCACGCTACGTGGATACGTTCCCGCCGGAGGAGTGGATTGACATTCGTAAGGCCGTCAAAGGACTGGATGATGCGAGGGAATCAAAGCGGGAGGCGGAAAAGCGCCTGCACAAATTGCTGAATGGAATTCAGTATCAAGAT
>JAXDCU010000607.1:0-4926 GCA_034677645.1 Verrucomicrobiia bacterium | reverse complement strand
GTCAGCGAGCGACCGCCGCACCCAATCGAGCGCCTCCCGAACGGCAGGCGATGCCTCCTTGCCGGGCAGGGCGTAGTAGACCCAGCGCCCGTCCTTGCGGCATTCGATCAACCCCGCCTGCTTCAAGAGGTAGAAGTGCTTGGACATGGTGGACTGGGCCAGACCAAACAGTTCGGTGATCTGGCAGGCGCACAACTCCTGCTGGCGCAGGGCGAGCAGCACCCGGATGCGGGTGGAGTCGGCCAGAGCCTTGGTGGTGTTCATGAACTCGCGCATAGGTCTATCTATATTTCGACTATTGGCGAAACATACATAAACCCAAGCCGCCACCGTGTCAAGCAGTCCCAAATGGGATACAGTGTCTGGTCGTTCAGACCAGTTTCATCCCGAAAGGCATTCAACACCGCCTGCGCACAATTCTAGCCGCTCAGGAATTGCGTCGTTGCGATGTCAGTTCTCGTATTCATTGATGACTCCACGTCCTCACCTCTTCAGGGCGCCCACGGTGAGACTGACAATTCTCCCCCTCAGCCTTTCATCGTTTTCCGCCATGCTGAAAGCCGCCTCCCCTTCGACCCTGGCCTCTTGAAAACCCGCCTGTCATCAGAAGATAGAAGTGCTTGGACATGGTGGATTGGGCCAGACCAAACAGTTCGGTGATCTGGCGGGCGCACAACTCTGAGAAGAAAATGGCGGGAGCGGCGGGGCTCGAACCCGTAACCTCTGCCGTGACAGGGCAGCGCTCTAAACCAATTGAGCTACGCCCCCGCAAACCAGAACCAAACCACAAAGCTAGAAAACACGCCGCCCGCCGTCAATGTCATTTCTGGGCAAATCGATGCCCCGATGCCCGCTGCGCTACTCACCACTCTCACAGTCTCCGCGGCGCGAGTATGCGCCAGACAGACCAGGCGCGTCGCAATCGCACTTGTCGACAAGACGGTCCGAGCACCAGACGCCAAGGAGGTGGGGGTGGGGACCCACGGAAGAAAAGTACTCACACGCGGACCAGTCCAGCCCCACCAAAGCCTGGCAAAGAATGCGTTCGTATTAACGATTCGGGCAGCAGACGCCAAGGAGGTGGGGGTGGGGAACCCCGCTGAAGAAACGTGCCGCCACCCGAATCAAAGCTGTCAAGTATCTATAAGCCTACTAGGATCGACGGAATTGTCAATAAAGAATCAGGAACTCGCGGGACTTGGATTTGCGTTGGCAACCGTCATCACTTTGCAGCCAGTGTTACGCACTTGAGTCCTTTGAACTTCCTGAAACCGCCATCGAACATTACAAGCCGAAGACCGGCCGTAATCGCGAAAGCGGTCAGGCAAACGTGGGGCCGATTGTGCCAACACTCGGCCGCCTTGTCCTCACCTCCGTTGTTGCTCCTCGTGGCGGAGGCAACATCACGGATACGCCGGTCCTGTGGTTTTGGGAGATCAAATGACGACGTTGTGCTGGCGTGTGGCAGACACACCGAAGACCTCTGGGTGGGCAACGATCACTTCCTCAAGGCTGCGGTCGTAGCGGATGACGATGACACGGTAGCCGCGGCTGACGAGGTCGGCGCGCAGTTGGCGGTCGCGGGCGGCCTGGGCCGGTTCGTCGTGGACGGAGCCGTCGCAGAAGACACAGATGTTCGGCGAGTAGAAGAAGTCCGGGATGCAGCGCGGCTCGGGGATGGGCCGCTGCGCCTCGTCTGGCAGGCGATGGTAGCCGGCAGCCAGAGCGGTGAGGAAATTGCGCGCCAGGTCATCGGCACCCGTGAATAACGAGCGTACGAAGCCCTGGTAATCCGTCAGGCCCGTTGCATGCAGGTCGAAGATGCTCATGCATTCATCTTCGTAATAGCCTATTCAAGCCAATACGCTGCCGGCCGGCCCAGAAACTCGGCTAGCGGGATGCCCTCTCCGCCCACGAGCAGCTTGCGCTTCGGGTCGAACTGTTTGGCGAACGCGTTCATCCCGGCCAGCGTTTCCTTGCGCTGCCCGCTCTTCACCTCGATGCCCACACTGGTCTTGCCGCGGTGCAGCACAAAGTCCACCTCCAGATTCCGATCCCGCCAGTAACTCACAGCGATGTCTCCGCCCATGCTGCTATTAAGAAGGTTCGCGCCCACGCACGACTCCACCAGCCGCCCCCAGTAATCCGCATCCTGCCGTGCCTCGGCCTGCGACCGCCCGGCCAAAGCTGTCATTAACGCCGTGTTCAGCACCTGCAACTTCGGGCTCGACCCGCGCTGACGCACCTGGCCGTAAGCGTACTTGGGCAGACCGGCGACCATCCCCGCGCCCCGCAGCAAGTCCAGATAATGCGCCAGCGTCACGGTATTGCCCGCGTCCTGCAACTGACCGAGCATCTTCTGATACGACAGAATCTGCCCCGAATACGCGCACCCAAGGTGAAACAACCGGCGCAGCAAGGCCGGCTTGTCCACCCGCGTCATCAACAGGATGTCCCGCGAAATCGTCGTCTCAATCAGCGCGTCCACGATGTAACGCCGCCAGCGTTCCGGCTCGCCAATCAACTCCGCCGCGCCGGGATACGCGCCGAAATAGATGTATTGCTCCAGCTCCCATCCGAACGCCTCGCGCATTTCCAGAAACGACCAGTGCGGCACAGCGATGATTTCAAATCGCCCGGCCAGGCTTTCGGTTAACCCGCTTTGGATGAGCAGAGGCGACGAGCCGAGCAACAGCACTTTGAGCGGCAGCTTGGCGTGCGTGTCCCTGTCCCATTGCAGCTTCACCAAATCCGGCCAGCCAGAAACCTTCTGGACTTCATCCAGCACCAACAGTGCGCCTGACTTGCTCTCGCGCGCCTTGAGCCGGGCGGCGTCCCATTGCTGCTCCAGCCAGGTCCGGTCGCGCAAAGTCGGCTCGTCCGCCGAGGCGTAATGCGAAGGTGCGCCCTGGGCCGCCATCACCTGCCGCGCCAAGGTCGTCTTGCCCGTCTGCCGCGGCCCGGCCAACACCTGGAGAAACCGCCGTTTCTCGCCGAGTCGGCGAAGCAACGTCTCATACAGTTTGTGCCGCGTCATGCAATTTACTCAGTGCCATGAGTAAACTTGCTCAGCGCGGGAGTCGCAAGCGAAAAACCCGTTTCCCAGCCGCAAAAGGACGTAAGGAACACGAAACTCGCAATCCCTCGTTGCGGGTCCGCTTTCATCATGTTTTGGAACGCACGGCTGCCAAGCTTCCAGCCGTGCGCGACAAGCTCGCCGCGCCGCACCGCAAAGTTCGGCGTCAGTTCGCGCGTGTCCAGCAGGCTCATGTGGTCGCGGAACTCCTGGGTGGCGGACAAGTCCAGGGCCGAGCCATCAATCGGATTGGTAAGCTTGTCCTTGGCTGGGGAGGCGTCGTAGAAATAAATCCGCAGCAGGTCGCGATTGGCCAGCAACGGTTGCTTGGCAATGCGCTGGCACTCCTTTTCAACAGCCGCCCGCGGTGTCGCGGTGACTGGCCGTGTTGACCGTACGGTGGCGGCTGTGGCTCACCGGTGTCGTTCGGCGACGTACGACACACTATGAAGACACTGCCAACACTCCTCCTCCTCGTCAGTCTGCTGACCTTCGCGGGCTGCGCGACGGCTCCCAAGATGAATCGCCTCAACGTTGGAATGACAAAGCAGGAGGTCATTTCGGCGATGGGGAAACCAGCGAGCACGGCGGCCCCTGGAAATGGGGTAGAGATTCTGCGCTAGGTATCCAGCAGGCGATATGAACTCGCCGAACCAACCGGCTGCAGGCAACGCCGGGATCGCGTTTCAGTTCCAGTCAACAAGCTAGTTGTTCCAAGCGATCAACGGGAGTATGAGGAGCAATACACTTGTCCGTCATGTGGCAGAAAGCTTTTCGAGGAGTGCCCTTCGTGCCACAAGGTGAGGCACGCGATGCTTCCGAACTGCACGCACTGCGGGGCCGAGAAGGAAATCAAATGACGCTCCAACAAGGCGCTGCACCGCCGCCCAGCCTCTGCGTTTCGGATGCGCTGGGGCGATCGGACGCCGGATTCGCTGCCGGTACCCGTGGTCGGCGGCGGTCGGTGAGGCGCAGCGTTCGCTGAATACCATTGCCGGTCGAGGGGCGATCGAGTAGCTTTGCCGGCATAACGGACGTTGCCACGATTGAACGACAGGCACTTGCGCTGACGCTGGCCGAACGAGCCCTGCTCGCCGACAGGCTTCTTCAGACGCTGAACTCGGAAGACGCGGAGCGCATGGAGCAGTGGGGTGCAGAGGCAGAACGACGGCTGCAGGCGTTCGAACGAGGTGAAATCGGCGCAAGTGACGGGCCTGAAGCCGTTGCCGCGATCCGACGTCGCCTGGGATGAACTACCGACTGCTGAGCATTGCCGACGCCGAACTCGCTGAGGCGGCGAGCTGGTACGAGACCCAAGCGACCGGCCTTGGGCGGGAGTTCTTGGACGAGTTCGAGGCCGTGCTGGACCGCATCATGCGTTTCCCGGAGGCCTGGACGAGGATCGGCGCTCGGCACCGCCGATGTCTTTTCCGCAGAGATTCCCGTATGCCGTGCTTTACTCGCACACGGGGGCAGAGATTAGAGTGGCTGGGGTGATTGATCTGAGAAGAGACCCTCAGCACATGGAGCAGAGGAGAAAGACAACATGACAGCGAACCAGTCGCCGGGAGGATTGACCTTCCGGCTCCCACACCACCTAGTGTAGTGTCTCCCAATTGGCTGGTGTTTCGTTGCGCCCAAAACGGCCTGGGGCGAGACGCGAGGAAGGAGCATCCCCGCAGCGGGCTGCGACTGACAAGCAACAAAACCCCAGGCCGTTTTCGGCGCAACCCTCCGGGCCGCAGTTCTTTTCGCCTCACGCGTTGTTGCTCGCTCCTTACAGACCGCTGCGGGTATGCGCGTCGCTCGCGCCTAGCGTGAGGCGAAAACCCCTTGCGGCGAAACACCAG
>JAXDCU010000606.1:0-5243 GCA_034677645.1 Verrucomicrobiia bacterium | reverse complement strand
GAGCCTTCTGAGCGCTGCGTTTCTGCACGGGTTGAGTGGCGGCGCAGTACGAGCGGTTCCTGGGTATTGGCCGGAATACTGACAGCGGACCAACTGTTTGCCACCAACTTCCCCGCCGCCCTGACGGATTGGACAGCCGGTGAATACGTGTTGAAGGCGACGGGGGTCAATGCCGGTGGCGTCCCGGACCCGAATCCGAGCCAAGTGACCGTGACCTTCCAGCCGAGCAGTCCAAGCCTGATCCTTACGCTGAATGCCGGGGACGGGGCCAAGTTGGCCGCTCTGCGCACGGCAAAGCCGGGCCCGGAGACCGACGTGGCGGTGCAGGTCTTCGAGATGAAACCGCCTGGTGCTGCCGACTGGGTGGAGATGGGAACGATTGTTTCGGAAGAGGGTGCGGAGAAGCAGGTGAGTCCGGCCCGTGTTCTGGCCGGGACGACCACGCAGTTCCGGGTGCGTAGCTACGATCGGGTCGGAAACGAGTCGGTATCCTCGATTCTGAGCCACACCAATGTGATTCCCGGCGATCGGGATGCCGACGGCATGCCAGACGACTGGGAACAGCGCTACGGCCTCAACCCGGATTCCCCCACCGACGGCTCGATGGACGCCGACGGCGACGGCTTGTCCAACCTGCAGGAGTACCTGCTGCAATTGGACCCCAGACAGGTGGACGCGCCGCGGATTTCCGCCATAACGGCGGGCAGCGGGGGCACGATCCATCTTTGCATCGAAGGGGTTAGTGGGCGGGTGATCGCGGTTGAAGTCTCGGAGGACTTGACCAACTGGAGTGCGTGCGCCGACCCGGTGCTGGCAGAATCCTCGGTCGAACTCCATGTTCCGACGCCCACAGGTACGTCCTACGGCTTCTACCGCGTTGTGTTGAGGTAATCCGGCAGAGACGGGCAAGCCAGAACCGGGCGCTTCCGATTGGCATTGAACAGCCCGCCCTCTGCGAGCTTTGCGCCTCTGCGGTTCAATCCAGAACGGTGACAGTCCTCGATAGGTATTCACCACAGGGGACCCAGGCGTTGGGGCAGCGTCAATCTTCTTGTGTGAAAGGTTTGAGGGGTTTCTGGGGGCAATAGGTATTCATGCGGTCAAAGACGCTGAAGAGTATGCGTTGACAACTGTCGTGGGTGGTGAAAGCGCACATGGTACGGATGCGCCGACGCACCTCGACAAACAACCATTCCGTGACGTTGGTGGTGCGTAGCCGTCGCAGGCGCGCTGTGGGACGGGCCAAGAGAGCTAATAACTCCTCAAGGTCTTCTTCCAAGCAGGCCACTGCTTTTGGGGCTTGGCACTGCCAACGGCCTTTCCAGTTTCGGAATCGCTGGATCGCTTCGGTCCGGTTTTGGGCCTGGTAAATGAGTTTGGCTTCCTCCAGGCACCGACGTTGCGAGGCTTTGAGTTTGTTGTTCAGATTGCGCAGCTTGTGGTCCCACCAACGTTTGCGGGGGACGGCGGACCATAAACGGTCCAAAGCCTTGATCAATCCGGCCTGGCCGTCGGTGGCGATCAGTTCGAGCAACTCCCCCCGCAGCCCGCGACTCGACAAGTTCCAAAGGAAGCCCTGCCAGGAATCCTCCCCTCGGCTTTGACGATTTGGCAATCAATGGCCTGGCGTTGACCGCTGGTGGGGATGCCGTAAGCACAGAGAACCAAAGGACGCTGAACTTTGCCCGCCAATGGAATGACAACACTCACGCCGTCCAGAATCAGATACCGGTACTGATCGACGCGCTCCCGGCTCCGTCCAAGGGGACCGGACGGCCACTTCCACCCGCAGCAATGCGCGCGGTTACTTCAAGCTGGTAAACGTCCCGGAAGGTGTCTGGACGGTACTGGCCGGCGGTGGCGCATATCTGGAAACGTCTGTAGGGGCCGTCACCGTGGCGGTTGCCCGAACAACGGAGATCGGTAGCATTGCCGTCATTCCTTCCCCGTCCGCTGTGCTGACCGAACCTACCGCCGCAAGCACAGTCGGGCCAGTCTTCCCCGTGAAAGCCGAACCGTCCGACCGTTGCGCCAGCGCCCGCTACGAATGGCGGAGAACCACGAACGACAGTTGGACCGTCGGCGCGACGCTCGCGGCCAGTAACTTGTTTGCCGCGACGATTCGACGGTGCAACGCGCTGACGGTCTTAGCCAAAGCGTGGCCCTGGCGGTGCAGGGCTTGATCGCCAAGGAATTGGAAGAACGCGCTCAACACCGGTGCGAGCATCGCGAAGAAGTCGGAATCGGCGGACACCTTGCGGGGAAGAATCCCCACGCAGCATTCTGTGGCGGCCCTGGGTTCCCACTCGTCGGGAGACAAACCCAAATACTCATAAGTGTAACGGGCGAAGAACTCGGTGATGGCACCGGCGTCCCCCTGCTGCGTCTGGTTAAGGCACGCGAAGGCGGGGCTTTCGGCAAACGCTCGGTACCAGCCATCGACCGTCGCCTTAATCGACCGCAGTTCTCGATCCGAATAGTCGCCTGACATCGAGCGCACTATGACGCAGCCGGTGGGGCCAAGGGAGAAAGAGCTGCTAGAAGTTGTTCCCGGCTTGTTCAAGAGTTGTTCACTGCACCATCGCGGCGCACAAGAGCGACGCGAAGGGCAGGTGAGGCGCGTTGGCTGCCTGCGCGATGCCGTCTACAAACGTGGCACACGCCGATGCCCGCGCTTGAGTGGCGGGCGCTGAAGCGGGCGCGGGTGAACCCCGTCGGCAACAGGTGCGCGCCGTGCTTCGTCGATACTGCCACTCCGATATCCCTCCAGGTCAACAGTCACGTACTCGTATCCAATCCGCCCCAGAGCGTTGGAAACGCGCCGCCAGAGGTTGTCCGCGAAAAGCCGCGGCAGCTCGTTGACGCCCAGCTCGATCCGGGCCAGGTGGGATTCGGAGCTGCCGGACGGACGTGGCAGCTCGTGGTGACGGACTCGCACTTGACGAAAGCCGAGGTCGCGAAGGACGTACTCCGCTTGTTCGATTGTTTCGAGTTTCGTCAATGTGATCCGCTGTCCATAGGGAACGCGCGAGCTCAGGCAAGCCATCGGCGGCTTATCTGCCACGGGGAGACCAAGCCGCGCGGCTAATGCGCGGACGTCGGCCTTGGTGAGGCCGGTCTCTTTGAGAGGAGCGCGCACGCCAAGCTCAATGGCCGCTCTGGCGCCAGGGCGACTGTCGCCGGTGTCGCTGGCGTTCTCGCCGTGCAATATGACGGCGTAGTTGCCTTCCTTTGCGACTGAGGCCATGGCGGCGAACAAGACTCGCTTGCAGTGATAGCATCTGTCGGGTGGATTGACCGTGTATTTGCGGCTAGCAAGCTCGTTGGTTGCGATGATGCGCAATTCGAAGTTGAGACGTTTCGCCATCGCGATCGCGTCGGCCAGCTCGCGACGGGGCAGACTTGGCGTGTCCGCCAGGACGGCAAGCGACCGAACCCCAAGTACGCCGCGTGCCACGTAGGCGAGCAGGGTCGAATCGACGCCGCCTGAGTAGGCCACTACACATGAACCAAAACCGTGGAGCAGACCGCGCAGGCGTTCCAATGCGTCCGCGTGCATCGAACCAACCTGCCATCGCTCCTGCTCTCTGTCCAGTTGCGCGCGATCAGTCACATCGGAAGAACGTCTCGCTTTCTTGAAGTTGTCTGGCGGTCGACCTCGACTTTGCCGGCAATGACGAGCTAGCCTTGGTTTGTGCGACGTGCCCACGCGATGTGTGGAGCGGGTTGGCTGGCCATGGCTCTTTTGTTGACCGAGGCGAGCACGGGTTGCGCAACGGCGAAACCCGATCAGTTGCGCCGCTACGAATTTGAACAGCCGCAAATGGGTGTTCCGTTTCGCATCGTTCTCTATGCGGAGAACCCCGCCAAGGCCGCCGCCGGTTCGCGCGCCGCGTTTCTGCGAGTCGCCAGTTTGAACAAGATTCTCAGTGACTATGAGTCGGACAGCGAGCTGAACCAACTCAATCGAATCGCCGGCACGGGCCTGAGCGTGCCGGTGAGCGAAGACCTTTGGCGCGTGCTTGAGCGCGCGCAGGAAATGGCGCGTCTGAGCGGCGGTGCGTTCGACGTGACAGCGGGGCCATTGGTCAGTCTGTGGCGACGGGCGCAAAGACAGCGTGAGATGCCAGACCCAACCAGACTCGAGCAAGCACGCGAGGCAGTCGGCCACGACAATCTCAAGCTCGACCGGGGAAGGCGTACGGCGAGGTTGGCAGTGCCGAGAATGCGGCTCGATCTCGGCGCGATCGCGAAGGGGTATGCCGCGCAAGAAGCGCTCAGTGTTCTGGAACAGCGCGGTATTCGCCGGGCCATGGTGATGGCCTCCGGCGATGTCGCGGCTGGCGAAGCGCCGCCCGGACGGCCCGGGTGGCGCATCCAAATCGCCCCTCTCGACAGCGCGAAAGCGCCGCCGCCGCGGTTCGTCTTGCTCAGGCGAACAGGGCTCGCCACTTCAGGCGACCTGTTCCAATACGTCGAGATCGACGGAAAACGCTACTCGCACATAGTGGACCCGCACACCGGTTTGGGTCTGACGGACCACAGCCTGGTCACTGTGATCGCCCGGGACGCGATGACTGCTGACGCGCTTTCGACCGCAGTAAGCGTGCTTGGGCCGGTTACCGGAAAGAAGCTGGTTGAGACGATACCGGGCGCCGCGGCTCTCATCGTCCGAAAACCAGGAGATCGAGTCGAGACGCACGTGACGTCGCGCTTCAACCGGTTTCTCGACGGCGCTGGAGCAGAACAGAAACAAGAAGGCCGCCCCTGACAGCTCAAGGGCGGCCTTTTGACTTAGGGCTCTTTGCCGAGCCCGGATGCCCATGCACGTTGAAGGATGTGAAGCGTCCGGGCTAGGAAGTCCTCTTTCCTTTCGAGCAGCCACACTTGTGGTGCTTTCCTTTGTCTAACTGAGCCACTGTCTTGCTGATGTCAATGTTCAGCGCCTTGGCGACACCCGCGCCGTACGCGGCGTCCGCGCGATAGAAGTGGCACACCTGTCGAAGCTGAATTTCCCGAGGCACGTCTTTCATGTGACGGGCGATGTTACCGAAGAGCCGTTGTTGTTGCTCGCTCGTCATCAACCGGAACAGATTGCCCGGCTGTGTAAAGTCGTCGTTGCCTTCGCGGTGACTGTAGCGGTCGGCGTCTCCTGAGACTCGCAAAGGCGGCTCGTTGAAGGTGGGGCATTCTTTTGGACCGTTGAAGCTGTTCGGCTCGTAATTCACGGCGCCGCCACCGTT
>JAXDCU010000605.1:0-8454 GCA_034677645.1 Verrucomicrobiia bacterium | reverse complement strand
CACCAGACGCAACACCGGATTCTGCTCCGGATGCACTTCTCCGGATTCGTCGGCCAAAAGCATCTTGATGCCGGTAAAAACCAGAAAAACGCCAAATATGTACAGTACCCAATGGTAGGTGTGAATCAGTTCGGTGCCGAGGCCGATCATCAGACCGCGCATGACAAGGGCGCCGAGAATGCCCCAGAACAGCACCCGGTGCTGGTAGTGGGCCGGGACGGAGAAGTACTGAAAAATCAGCGCGATCACGAATACATTGTCCATCGACAAAGACAACTCGATCAAATAGCCCTGCACGAAATCGATCGCCTCACGCTTGCCGCGCACGGGGATTAGCAATAGAGCAAAAGCCATCGCTAGCATGAACGCGGCCGAAGTCCACCCCAACGCCTCGCGGAATCGCACCTCGCGCGCTTGCCGATGAAACACACCAAGATCAAGCGCGAGAAAAACCAGGACAAACAGAATAAAGGCGGCATAATGCCACCAGTGAATTGTAACAAAAGCGAACATCGCCGCCCGAAAGACTACCATGCCCATTCCGGAATTGCCAATGTCATACAGGAGACGAACTCCTGGAACCTCGCGGGAGAGGCTCGCCACTGGCGCCGGGTTCGCGCGGAGCAACTTGAATCGTGAAGCATAACCTTCTCAGCTTTTCCAGAAGATCGAACCGGCGTCGCTCGCGGTCGTCACTCGGCAAGAGACGCCTCCTTGCGGACCGACTCACTCTGTTGTTGGTTGTGCTGGTCGTGTCTCTCGTCAACGACAGCCCTCTGGCGGGCGAGACGAAACTCAATGTCGTGTTCATCCTCGCTGACGACCTGGGCTGGGGCGAACTTGGCTGCTACGGACAGAAGAGAATCCCCACGCCAAACATCGACCGATTGGCGACACAAGGCGTTCGGTTCACTCAGCACTACAGCGGCGCTCCGGTCTGCGCGCCCTCCCGCTGCGTCCTGATGACCGGCAAGCACCTCGGCCATGCGGAGGTGCGCGGCAATCTGCGCGCCAAAACCCACTTCCCTGAATTCAGCGAAGGCCAGCATCCACTGTCCGACCAGGCCCTTACGATCGCTCAGGCTTTCAGAAACGCCGGCTACGTTACAGGCGCTATCGGCAAGTGGGGGCTCGGTCCCGTGGGAAGCACCGGCGATCCCAATCGCAAGGGTTTCGACCTCTTCTTCGGCTACAACTGCCAGTCAGTCGCGCACAGCTATTACCCGCCGCACCTGTGGCGAAACACCGAGAAGATACCCATCAACGCCAAACCCATCCCCGGCCATGCGAAACAGACCGATGGAGAAGTGAAAATGGAGGACTGGACCGGCGAAACATATGCGCCAGCGCTCATGGTTGCCGAGGCGGAGAGATTCATAGCGTCCAATCGCGCTCGGCCGTTCTTCCTCTACCTTCCTTTCATCGAGCCGCATGTGGCCATTCATCCGCCGCGCGAGTTGGTCGAGAGGTTTCCCGCCGAATGGGACAGCGAACCGTATCGAGGCGACAACGGCTATCTGCCGCATCCGCGTCCGCGGGCAGGGTACGCGGCCATGATCCACGACCTCGATGATCACGTGGGCCGCGTCATGGCCGCTCTGGACCGCCACGGCCTGGCCAAGAACACCCTTATCATATTCAGCAGCGACAACGGCACGACCCACGCCGGTCAGGTGGACAAGCGTTTTCATGTTGGCGGCGCTGACGCGGCATTCTTCAATAGCACGGCCGGCTTGCGCGGCTACAAAGGAAGCGTCTACGAAGGCGGACTGCGCGTCCCGATGATCGCCCGGCTCCCTGGCAGCATCCCGGCCGGAGAAGTGAATGACACGCCAAGTTACTTCGCCGACTGGTTCCCCACCCTTTGCGATGCCGCTGGTCTCAAGAAGCCACCCGGTCTGGACGGCACAAGCCTCTGGGCTAGTCTGACGAGCGACACGCCCGCGTCGAAAGAGCGTGAGCCGATGGTCTGGGTTTTTTCAGAGTATGGAGGCCAGGTGGCCGCGCGCATCGGTGACTTCAAGGTCGTTCGCCGCGATCTCAAAACCAAGTCGCCCGGATCGTGGGAACTCTACGACCTCTCCAAAGACCCTGGTGAGGCTAGCAACCTCGCGGCGAATCGGACGGATTTTATCGAACAAACCCAAGCACTTCTGCGTCGCGAAGTCTCTCCAAACGCGGTGTTTCATGTGCCAATTCCAGGCATAACCGCCGATTGACAACGCGGACAACCCCCGACGAGCTCCCCTATGAGCTGCTCGACGGACCTGCGTGGCTATTCGTCCGCCCACTCCGCGAGAGACTCGAACTCGAACTGAATCGCGCACTTATGAATTGCGCGGATGTCGTTTGCGGCATATCAGTGTTGTCAATGAATATGCACTTGCTCGCGACGCAGAATCGACGAAGCTTTCTCAAACGCATCGGGCTAGCCAGCGCGGCCGCTCCTTTGGTAATCGCCCGGCAAGGAACGGCGGCGGCGAACGATACGATCAGACACGCCAGCTTCGGCGCGAGCGGCATGGCCGCCGCCGACATCGAGTCCATCACCCGCCATCCAGCCGTGCGGTTGGTGGCTCTCGCCGATGTTGACCTGGATCGAACAAAGGAAATTCAGAAGAAATTCCCCGACGCGCGTGTTTACCAGGACTGGCGTGAGCTGCTCGATAAGGAAAAGGAGCTGGACTCGGTCAACGTTTCGACGCCTGACCACATGCACGCTCCGATTGCGATGTCGGCTATTCAGCTCGGCAAACACGTTTACTGTCAGAAACCTCTCACGCACGACATTCATGAGGCCCGCCAGTTAACGCGCGCCGCGCGCGACAAGGGCGTCGTTACCCAGATGGGCGTCCAGATTCACTCCGCCACCGAGTATCGTCTGGCAGTTCGACTCATACAGGACCTGGCGATCGGCAAGGTCAAGGAGGTCCACAGTTGGAGCTGCAAGAAATGGGGTGATATGCAACCGCTCCCTGACCGGCAAGACCAAGTGCCCACGAATCTGAATTGGGATTCATGGCTGGGCGTGGCGGCACTGCGACCGTTTATCGGCGACGGCTACTATCATCCCGGCAACTGGCGCAAGCGCCTCGATTTTGGCACTGGCACATTTGGCGACATGGGTTGCCACATCTACGATCCGGTCTTCAAAGCCTTGGCTCTCACCGCGCCGCTGTCGGTGCGTTCGGAGGGACCGGCGCCGAACAAGTGGAACTGGTCGATAAACGCGCGCATACAGTACGTCTTCCCGGGCACGCCATACACGGCTGGCGACACCGTGCGCGTAACCTGGTACGACGGCGATGAGCGTCCATCGAAAGATGTCCAGGCGCTCATTGGCGAGGAGACGCTTCCAGACCAGGGCTCGATCTTCATCGGCACCAAAGGCGTCATGCTGCTCCCGCACATCGGGCCGCCCAGTCTGCTCCCGGAAAGCCAGTTCGAGAGTTATCCAAGACCAAGAGTCGGCGGTGAAGATCACTGGCGCCAATGGGTTGAGGCATGCCTCGGTAAAACCCAACCCTCCGCCAGATTCGATTACTCAGGACCGCTGACCGAAACCGTGTTGCTTGGCGGCGTGGCAACACACTTCCCGCAAACCACCCTCAAATGGGATGCCGCGGCGCTGAAATTCACGGGCAATTCCGACGCCGACCGCTACGTGCGCCGGAGCTACCGTGCTGGCTGGGAGGTCAAAGGACTCTGAAAGCGCGCAAACCGCACTTCGGCAGCGGCCCTACTGGGGCGTAGGCGCTGCGCCCACTGCCTCCATGACCAACTTCTATCGCGAACTCCTCGACGCCACGATTGGGCAACTCGAAGAAATGCGAGACCGAGGAGTCAAGTTCGTGTCCGCGTCCGAGAAAACGCTCAGCCTGTTGTCAGAGCCTTTATCTGAATTGGCGCCGAAGATGGCCGCGGGCGTGCCGAGTGTACAATCGAGAACGCCAGCACCCAACCCCATTGCGTCCGCGGGGGCCGCCGACAAAGCGGCATCCCTTGTGGAGTTGCGTAGACACGTGCTCCTGTGTCGGAAGTGCCAGCATCTGGCTGACTCTCGACGTAGCGTCGTGTTCGGCGTTGGGTCCGCGACGACCCGGTTGATGTTTGTTGGCGAAGCGCCAGGAGCAGACGAAGACGCACAGGGCGAGCCGTTCGTTGGAAAGGCGGGTCAACTGCTCACTCGGATCATCCAGACAATGGGATTGAGTCGCGAGTCCGTGTACATTGCGAATGTGTTGAAATGCCGGCCCGACACGCCTGGCCAGGCCACTGGCAACCGCAAACCAACGCCAGCCGAGATGGCCACCTGTCTCCCCTATCTCCTCGAACAGATCAATATCATTCAGCCAGAGGTGCTTGTCGCACTCGGCGGCACGGCGGTCGAGGGACTGCTGGGAAAAACTGAAGGCATCACTCGGATTCGCGGCCGTTGGTTCGAATTCCAGGGCGTGCCCTTGATGCCGACATATCACCCCTCATATCTTCTGCATAATCAGGCCCCGACCGAGAAGCGTAAGGTCTGGGAGGACATGCTCCAAGTCATGGAACGGCTCGGCCTCCCGATCACCGCCAAACACCGAGGTTACTTCCTCAAAGGCTAAACTACTTTCCGCCAGTGATGTTTCGCCTTTCTTCCCGGCTCGCCGGCTATTACGCTGCCACACATGCACCTCAAGGCCAACCTCGTCATCGGTTTCCTGGGCGCCGGTAAGATGGCCACGGCCCTGGCCAAGGGTTTCCTCCGCGCCGGAGTCGTCGCGCCAGGTCGCATCTGGGCCAGCGACGTGGATCGGCAGGCGCGCAGGGCTTTCGCATCCAGGCTCGGCGCTCGCGTGAGCTCCAACAACGCCGACGTCGCACGCGCCGCGGACGTCGTGATCCTCGCCGTCAAACCCGACCGGGTGACCGCTGCTTTGACCGAGGCCGAACCGGCGATCACAACGCGGCACGTTGTCATTTCCATCGCAGCCGGTGTGCCACTGTGCGTGATTGAGAAAGAGCTTTGTCCGGGCGCGCGAGTTGTGCGCCTGATGCCGAACACGCCAGCTCTCGTTGGCGCGTCGTCATCCGCCTTCGCGCTGGGATTTGGTGCCTTGCCCGCGGACGCCGAACTGACGAGGCGTTTGTTCAGCGCTGTAGGCGAAGTGTTCGAGGTGAAGGAGACTATGCTCGACGCTGTCACTGGCCTGAGCGGAAGCGGGCCGGCTTACGCATGCCTGATGATCGAGGCGCTCGCCGATGGCGGCGTGGCGGCTGGGTTGCCTCGCGAAATGGCCACACGACTTGCCGCGCAAACTCTGCTCGGAACAGCCCGCATGGTGCTCGAAAGCAACATGCACCCGGCGGCTCTCAAAGACATGGTCGCAAGCCCAGGCGGCACGACCATCGAAGGCCTGCACCAGCTCGAGAAGGCTGGCGTGCGAGGCGCACTCATCAGCGCCGTCCGCGTCGCGGCCGACAAAGCGAGGACGATCGGAACCTTCCCAAAGCAGAAGGACTGAGCCGGAAAGTCAGCGGCGCGGAAAACACATCTCCTTCGCCGATCTGGATTGACTCGATCCACCAACGGTCTTATCGAAGCGGCATGTTCATGCGATTATTCCCACTCATGTCCGCCGCTCTCGTTGCAGTCATCGTAGTGATCGAGACCCCGACGACCGCCGCGGCGGCCACTCCGAGGCATTCGGGATGGTGGCGGCTCGGCAAGCCGATTGTCACTTACTGGGCTGGCCCCGCTCTCACCGACACCACCGCCAAGCAAATGGCCGAAGGAGGATTCAATGTTGTCTGGTGCCGCGAGAACGAACTTGACGTGGTTCAGCGACACGGCTTGCGCGCGCAGCTCCAGGACGGACTGCTGTCCCCGGCCGCGCTCGAGGCGCCCGCGGAGCGTGAGAAGCTCGAGAAACTGATCGAGCGCGTGCGCCGTCACCCGGCCATGTACAGCTACTTCATCACGGACGAACCAAGCGCGGGGGCGTTTCCGGCGCTGGGACGGCTGGTCGAGTTTCTGCGCGAGCGCGACCCGGCGCATCTTGCGTATATCAACCTCTTTCCCACCTACGCAAACAACGAGCAGCTTGGGACCAAAGGCGACCTCGTCACGGCCTACTCGGAGCACCTCAAGCAGTATGTCCAGATCGTCAAACCAGCCCTGATCAGCTACGACCACTACCAGTTCCGGACGGTAGGCGATGGGGACCAGTATTTCCTGAACCTGTCGATGATTCGGGACACGGCGCGAAAGGCCGGCGTGCCGTTCCTGAACATCGTCCAGGCGTGCACGTGGACACCGAGCATGCGGGTCCCCAGCCCGGACGAAATGCGGTACCTGGTCTACACGACATTGGCATACGGAGCTGAAGGCATCAGCTACTACGTCTATTGTCATCAGGGGCACACGGGAGGAATCGCGCTGTCTGACGGCACGCCCACCCCAATCTACCACGCCCTGAAAACACTCAACCGTGAGTTCGTCGCCATCGCCACCGAGCTCCAGCCGCTACGTTCGATCGCCGTTTACCACACAGCTCTGAAGGAACAGGGATGCACTGCGCTTCCGACCAGCGCCCCATTCAGCATCGAGCAACAGCCAGGCAAAACAGATGCCGGACGCGGCGTATTGCTTGGTTATTTCGGAAAGTCGGACAAACCCACACACGTCGTGCTGGTCAACCTCGACTATCGCACTGGAGTCAATGTGACTTTGGCTGGACCAGGCCGAATGGAGAAATTCGATCCGGCGCAGGGTCGATGGCGGCGGGCGGGCTCGAAACAGATCGAAGTGGCCTTACAGCCGGGCGGCGGATTGTTGGCCAGGGCGCGGTAGATCACCAGAGGGCGGCGACCAACACCGTCACACCAAAACCGAGCGCCAAAGGCATTAGCACTGAAAGTGCCGTCCATCGGACGCTGTTTGTCTCCTTGTAGATTGTGTAGATGGCGGTGCTGCATGGATTGTGCAGGAGACTGAAGAGCATCAGATTCACCCCGGTGAGCGTCGTCCAACCGCCTCGAGTCAGAAGGCCTTTGAGGGCCGCTTGGTCCTCGACCTCGAACATCACGCCAGCGCCATGACCGATCTGGTGCATGCCAGTGACCATTACGGTGAGCATCAGAATCGTGGGGACGACTATTTCATTGGCGGGTATCGCGACGATGTAGGCGAGCAGTATTACGCCGTTCAGACCCATCAACATTCCGATAGGATCGAGCGCGCCAACCATGTGCTCCGCGATGCTGCGTCCGCCCACTGTGACGTTCGCCACAAGCCAGATCACAGCACCCGCGGGCAGCGCAAACACAACCGCCCGCCAAAGCACGAACAAAGTGCGATCGAGCATGGATGTGTAGAGAGTTTGGAGAATTCGCGGCGGCCGATAGGGAGGCAGTTCGAGGCTGAAAGTGGAGACCTCGCCTTTCAATACGGAGCGGGAGAGCGCCCAAGACACCAGGAAAGTCATCGCCACGCCCAGGATGGCGACACCAGTGACCGCGGCGGCGGACGCCAGACCGGCCAGGTGCGCCGGGACGAGGCTGCCTAGGAATATGGTCGCAATGAGGAACTGCGTTGGCCAGCGCCCGTTACACAATGCGAAGTTGTTCGTGAGAATCGCAATGAGACGCTCGCGTGGACTGTCTATTATCCGCGTGGCAACCACGCCGGCCGCGTTGCAGCCGAAGCCCATCATCATGCTCATTGCCTGTTTGCCATGCGCTCCAGCTCGGTGGAAGAGCGAATCGAGGTTGAATGCCACTCGCGGGAGGTACCCGAAATCCTCCAGCAATGTGAACAGGGGAAAGAAGATCGCCATTGGCGGGAGCATGACGCTGACAACCCATGCTGTCGCGAGATACATCCCGTCGATCAACACGCCGCGGAGCCAGCCAGGAAAACCGAGCTGTTCCGCGCTTTCCCTCAGCCAAGGGTATATCTTGCCGACCAAGATGCTGTCGATCCACGCGGAGGGGACGTTGGCTCCTGAAATCGTTATCCAGAACACCAGCGTGAACAACACCAGCATCACCGGGAATCCCCACAACCGACTTGTCACGATCCGATCAATCTTCCGGTCGAACGTGGACTTCGCGGGATGACCGAGTCGCGTGACCGCTCTTTGGGCTATTCGGGCCGCGTCGGCGTAGATGCCTTCGACGATGTGTTCGTGCAGATCGCCTCGAATCTCGCCGCGAAGTTGCCTGGCCCGCCGGAGGATAGTAGCCACCCGGTCGTTAGATTCGCGGATGTGTGTCTCGGTGGCCATGGCTCAAAGTTGCGCTGAATTGGCCGCGGCCACGCCAAATCGAGCGGACGTTCCGCGTCCGCCCAGCCAGCCCCGCTCGAGCGCGGTCGCGATGTGGTCATCGCCAGCAAGCAAGCGCATTCCCACCCATCGCGCGTTCTGAAGATTTGTGAACTCAGTCTCCAACTGGCCGACCAATTCGCTC
>JAXDCU010000604.1:0-5389 GCA_034677645.1 Verrucomicrobiia bacterium | reverse complement strand
TTCGACGAAACGATAGTCGCGCACATGAAACGGGCGCACAATTTGATGATTGGTGAACGCACTTCCGAGGAAATCAAAATCCGAATTGGATCAGCCTATCCCCTAGAGTCGGAGCTGACCGTGGACGTAAAGGGCCGCGACCTGAGCACGGGCCTGCCCAAGACGATCACGGTGCGCTCCGAGGAAATCCGGGAGGCCCTGAAGGAACCGCTTTCAAGTATTTTGGAGGCCATCCGCATTACGCTTGAGCGGTGCCCGCCTGAGTTGGCAGCCGACCTTGTCGACCGCGGCATCGTGCTCGCCGGCGGCACTGCATTGTTGCGTGGCATCGACCGCCTCGTGGCCGAGGAAACATATCTTCCCATCCACGTGGCGGACAATCCGCTCACGGCCGTTGCCGAAGGCACTGGCCGCGTGTTGCAGGAGCTCCAATTCCTCAAGCGCGTAGCTTCTTCTTCCGGTTGAGCATGCCCATGCGCGGAAGTCGGTGCGTTCACCCGATGATTGACGGGTGACGAATGTCTAGACGGCCATATCAGGTGGCAATGGCGGTGGTGATCGCGCTGCTCGCGGTCCTTTTCAGCCTGCCTGAGCGGACGCTCACGCGGATCAAGACCGGCGTGGGCAACGTTTTTCTGCCTCTTTTTGGTCTGTCCGCGGCGGGTCGGACACTTCTCGAAAGAGGCGCGAACGCATTCCTGCCCAAACGGGTTCTCTTGGAAGAACTCGCCCGCGCCCGTACCTCCAACCAGCAGCTCCGTGTCCGCGCAGCCCATGGCGACGAAATGGCGCGAGAGAACGACCGGCTGCGTCAGTTGCTTGGTTGGCAAAAACAAAGCCCTTGGAAACTCAAACCAGCACGCGTCGTCGCCAGAGATACCGCCCATTGGTGGCGAACAGTGAGAATAGACCTAGGCGCGCGTGACGGTGTTCGGTCTGGATTGCCGGTGCTCGTGGCCGACGGCTTGGTTGGCAAGACAGGCGCGGTGTCGCATGCGACCGCCGAGGTGGTTTTTATTGGCGACCCGAACTGCCGCGTGGCTGTTTTGGTGCGTGAGACAGGTGAGATGGGGGTCATCTCGGCCATGTCGAGCAGCGTGCTTGACCACAGGCTGGTGGACCTGACCCATCTGCCGCGCAACAGTTCGCTCAAAGCTGGCCAGACCGTGTACACCAGCGGACTTGGCGGAGTATTTCCAGCCGGCTTGCCGGTGGGTACCGTTGTCGATTCACGCAGTGTCGGCTACGGCCTGTACACCGAAGCGCGAGTGCGACTTGTCGCTGACACAAGCCGCGTACGGGAAGTGATGGTGTTGTTTCCATGAACCGGTTGTTAACAACCATCCTTCTGATTGCCGGCTTCCTCGGCGTGTTTCTGCAGGCCACTTGGGTCGTCCCGCGTCAACTCCTCGGCGCCCCACTCAACTTCCTGCCGCCACTAATCGTGTTCGCCGCGTTCCGAACCGATGTGGCAACGGTCAGCCTCCTGGCCACGCTGGGCGGGCTCTTGACTGACGCTCTGTCCGCGAACGCACTGGGCGTCACGGTTCTGCCGCTGCTTTGGATCGGACTGGCACTGCACAGGTGGCGCGAGCTAATCCTGCAGGAACTGGGCTATGCGAGATTCGTTGTTGGCATGTTCGCCAGCGCCGCCGCGCCGCTGCTTACGCTCTTGATCGTTCTCACACTCGGGGAAGGAGTAGCCATTGGTTGGGACTCGCTCTGGAAATGGTTGGTGGTCGCTGTCACCGGCGGGGGTCTGACGCCGCTCTGTTTTTTCCTTCTCGACGCAGCCCACGAGCGGCTCGCCGCCCACCCCTCCAAACCGCCGTCGTTCCGACCCGACCGCGAGATCAAACGCGGACGCAATTGACCATGCTTGTTGTCGATCAAGTCAAACGCGGTGACAGACGCCTTCAAGCGTTAGCCGGGGTCATATTAACGGGCCTTTTGGTCCTGTTGGCGGGGCTCTGGTTCGTGCAGATCGTTTCGAAGCACAAATACCAGGCCAGCCTCGAGAATCAGACGTTCCGCACGGTTCGCATACCAGCAACGCGGGGCCATGTCCTGGACCGAAACGGCCTTGTTGTGGCCGACAACCGGCCCAGCCACAACCTTGAACTCTATCTGGAGGAGTTGCGTCCGCTTTTTGACGCGGAGTTCACGCGGGCTAGAGCTGGCCGCGGACTGACTCGGATCGAGCGTGAGCTTTTGCGGCAGCAGGTCCGCTACACCGTGGTCAGCAATGCCGTGCGGCAGCTCAGCGGATTCCTGCAAGAGCCACTTGCTTTGTCCGAAGCCAGCTTCCGCCGACATCACAGCCAATGGCCTTACCGGCCCATCGCGGTGCGCGAAAACCTACCACCGGCACAGGTGGCGAGGTTTCTTGAGCAGGCTCCTCCCTTGCCGGGCGTTGACCTGGAGATACATCCCTTGCGCAATTATCCCCTCGGCAGTGCCGTGGCCCATGTGATCGGATACGTGAGCCGCGACGACCTTGCGCGTGACGACGAAGAAGGCGGCTTCAGCTACAGCTTGCCAACCTACACAGGCGCAGTGGGGATCGAATACGCCTACAACAAAGACCTGATGGGCAGCCCGGGCGTGAAGTCGGTCGTGGTTAACAGTCTCTGCTATCGCGAGTCGGAAGCCGTGTGGGCCATGGCGCACCCCGGCCGCAAAGTCGTGCTCACGCTCGACTTGCCCATACAAAAAGCTGCATACGACGCGCTCGCGTCCGCCGGCAATAGGGTCCGTGGCGCTGTTGTTGTACTCGACGCTTTCAATGGGGACCTCCTAGCCATGGTCTCATCGCCCGCCTACGACCCAAACGAGTTCGTCAGCCCGGTGTCTCACGAGCGCTGGCTGGCGCTCAACGATCCAACCCTGCGCCCAATGTTCAATCGCGCCACGCAAGGCGCTTATCCGCCGGGCTCGAGTTTCAAGATCGTCACGGCCCTGGCCTGCTTTGAGGCTGGAGTTCTGACCCCAGCCACCGCCACGCGCACTTTCTACAACCCTGGTCATTACCAGCTCGGGCGTCGGCGGATTGAGGACCTGGCACCGGCGGGAGACTATGACTTCAATCGCGCATTCAAACGTTCCAGCAATTTCTACTTCATCCACCACGGTCTCAAGGCCGGCCGTGATCGGATACTCGCCCTGGGACGACGATTCCACCTGGGCGAGCGAATCGGCCTTCTCACCCGGCAAGAAACCGCGGGCAGTTTCCCGCCGCCCGAGGACGTACAGGGTCTTTGGAATGACGGAAACACCGCAAACCTCTGCATAGGCCAGGAGATCGCAGTCACGCCCCTGCAGATGGCACTCTTGACCGCCGCGGTGGCGAACGGCGGTAAGCTGTTCTACCCGCGCATGGTCTCGCGGATCGATCCCGCCGAGCCAGGACTCCATGATGCTCAGACGCGCCATTTTCAACCCCGGTTGCGAAGCGATCTCAACATCCCTCCAGCTCATCTGGAACTCCTCCACCAAGCCATGGTCGCCGACACCGAGGATAAGGAGGGGACCGCGTACAAGGCGTTCCATGAGGCCGACGGAGTCACTCCGCGCCTGCGGGGGTTTCGTGTTGGAGGCAAGACCGGCACCGCTCAGATCAAGGAAGGGGGACGTGTCGTTGACCGAATAGCGTGGTTTGTCTCATTCGGGCCGGCGGAACACCCACGATATGTTGTGGTGGCAATGGTCGAAAGCGGCAGTTCGGGAGGCGGCATATGCGCGCCGATCGCCTGTCGAGTCTATCAGGCCATACAGAAGCGCTTGGCGCCTGCCCAATTGACGGGCTCGTCGCTGGCGCGAACGGACTGACATGTTCGACGCCGCCCTGAACCATCAAAACCCGCGCGTGGACCGCGCGTTGGTTGTTGCGCTAATCGGGCTCATGGCGGTCGGCGCGACGTTCATCGCCAGCACGGTGCTGGCCAAGGAAGGCGCGTCCGACCTTCCCTGGTACCGTATGGACCATGTCAAGCAAGTCGCCTGGTATGGTCTGGGCGCGGTTCTCGGCGTGGCAACGTCTCTGACGGATTACCGCCGACTTGCACGGTGGTCCATGGTCGCATATTTGCTCGCCATCCTTCTCCTGGTTGCCGTGCTCGTTTTCGGCACAACACATGGGTGGGGTGCCCGCCGCTGGATCGACCTGGGTCCGTTTCAATTCCAGCCGTCTGAGTTCGCCAAACTCGCGTTCCTAATGATGATGGCCAACTATCTGAGCCGCCCGGAAACGGAGTTGCGCCGACCGGCGGTCTTCTTGTCGGCGTTGGGCATGACGATCCTGCCGTTTGTGCTGATCATACGGGAACCCGACCTCGGGTCGGCGCTCGTGCTGCTGCCCACAGGCCTGGCAATGATGTTCGTCGCGGGAGTGCCTGTGAAGTACCTGTGGACGCTGATGGGTGTGCTTGGCATTGCAGTGGTTCTTTTGCTTGTGGATGTGTTGTTCGCGCCCCCGCAATATCGTATCCATCTGGAACCCTATCAGCGCAGGCGATTGATGGTCTATTTCGGTGTCAACTCCATTCCAAAGTCGGCGACACCAGCCGAACGAAGGCGTGCTCTTCAGGAATACCGAGACGCGGCACACAACGTCGACCAGGCACTGATTTCCGTCGGGTCGGGGGGGCTCACGGGCAAGGGCTGGCGCAAAGGCACGCAAAACGCTCTCGGCTACCTGCCTCGCGCAGTCGCTCACCACGATTTTATTTTCTCCGTGATCGCCGAAGAGATCGGATTCATCGGGAGCGCGACAGTAATCGGCCTTTACACGGTGATCCTGTTTAGCGGACTCCGCATTGCCGGCCAAGCGCGCGACCGCCTGGGCAGACTGCTGGCGGCGGGAGTGGTTTCACTCCTGTTCTGCCACGTCAGTATCAATATCGGCATGCACATGCGGCTCACGCCTGTCACGGGCATACCACTGCCGCTGCTGAGTTACGGCGGAACTTCAGTGCTCTGCACGTTGATCGCCGCGGGCCTGCTCCAGAGCGTGTACCGCTATCGTCGCAGTTACTAATAAGCAAAAACACTATGACTGACAGAACCTTCTCCCGCCGCCGACGAGGCGGACAACGTTTCCGACCTGGCAGGGGACAAGCCTTCAGACCGGAGCGTGCGGCTCAGGAAGCCCGCGCGGAAGCACTGGGCGAAAAGACAACCGCCGACGAAGCAGTTTTCGATTCCCGACGCCACGAGCGGGAAATCCAGCAGTCGGAAAACCGCGCGGCCGGCCTGCCTAATGGCGCCGTGCCAAGTGCCACTGAGCGTCCAGCTCCCCTCGCGGGCCGCAAACGCGACTTCCGCCAACCACACATGGACACGCCAGCCGAGGTCCGTGAACAGCCCGAATTCGAACCCGTCGCGGTCGCTC
>JAXDCU010000603.1:0-5447 GCA_034677645.1 Verrucomicrobiia bacterium | reverse complement strand
CCGTGCCAGTGGAGATCGGACTTGAGCAATCCGATGGCTCGGTTTACCGTTTCTCAACCAAGCTGTTGCCGGAAGACCATCCTTGTGCTGGAGCCAACTTTACTCACGTGGAGCGCTGGGTGAAGTTCCTGCTCTGGTCGCGTGGCGGATTCCGAATCCACTTTGCCGGGTCTGCCGCGCTGGCAGCAGCGCTCGCCAAGCATTACGTCGAGCATCCAACCGGACGCTTTGACGCCCACATGATGGGCGATCGAGTCTACGAGCGCCACTTCGAGGTCAAGTGGTGCAAGGCGGAGAATCTGCCACCGGCCCACTCAGTTACACAGCCGCTCGGGCGGCACCTCGACGGCTGCCGCATCGGCTTTGACCTGGGCGGCAGCGACCGAAAAGTCGCCGCGGTGATCGACGGACAGCTTGTCCACAGCGAGGAAACCGTCTGGGACCCGGTTCCGCAAGCCGACCCTCAATACCATTTCGACGGCGTGATGGATTCACTGCGGCGCGCCGCAAAACACCTGCCGCGCGTGGATGCCATCGGCGGCAGCGCCGCCGGTGTGTACGTGAACAACCGAGTCAAGGTCGCTTCTCTGTTTCGCGCTGTGCCAGCGGACGTCTTTAACCGCAGGGTCAAGGACCTCTTTCTCGAGATCAAGGCCGCGTGGAACAACGTGCCATTCGAAGTCGTGAACGACGGTGAAGTCACCGCTCTTGCGGGCTCAATGGCGCTAGGGGACAACGCCGTGCTCGGCATTGCGTTGGGAACGAGCACAGCGGGCGGATACGTCACTCCGGAAGGGGCTATCACGACCTGGCTCAACGAACTCGCTTTCGTGCCCGTCGATTATGCACCGAACGCGCCGGTGGACGAGTGGTCAGGCGACTACGGATGCGCATGCAAGTACTTCTCTCAACAGTGCGTTGGGCGACTGGCGTCCGTGGCTGGAATCGACACGCCCTCTGGCATGCCGCTGCCGGAAGTGCTCGCCCATGTCCAGACCCTCATGCGGAATGGCGATGAACGCGCGCGTCAAATCTATGAGATGATTGGCACCTGCCTCGGCTACACCGTTGCGCATTTTGCCGATTTCTACGAGTTCCGACATCTGTTGATTCTCGGTCGCGTGACTTCAGGACGCGGCGGCGATGTAGTCCTTGAATGCGCTCGCCGCGTGTTGGAGGAGGAGTTTCCACGTCTGGCTCAGCGGGTTGCCTTGCACACGCCGAGTGAGCATCAGAAACGCCATGGGCAGGCGGCAGCGGCCGCGAGTCTTCCAGTACTAGCGTCAAACAAAAGAGCGACGAAAACTCAATGAGTGCGATAACGAATCCTTACTTGTCGAACGTGGCCGGTTTCGCCCGCCTGGTCCGGGAAGGCCGGCGCTTGCCGTTGGGTGGCATTCGGGCGGCGCCTCTTCCCTCCAGAGCGGTTGATGCTCCGCGCGCGATGATCTTCTCGCCGCACCCGGACGATGAATCCATACAGGGCGGGCTGGCTTTGCGACTGCAACGGGAAGCCGGTTTCGAAGTCATCAACGTCGCTGTCACCCTCGGAAGCAACAAAGCCCGACAGGCCGGACGTCTGGCCGAAATCAAGGAAGCCTGCCTCTATCTGGGCTTTGGCTTGTTAGAGGCCGCGCCTGGTGGACTCGAGAAAGTCAACCCGCGCCGCCGGACCGAGGACGCCGCCGGCTGGCAAAACATGGTGGCCGCCATCGCCGACCTGCTTGCGAGGTACCGGCCCAAAGTTGTCTTCTTCCCGCACGACAAGGATTGGAATAGCACTCACGAAGGAGTGCATTACCTGATGGCGGACGCGCTGCAAAAGGCGGGTGAATTCGAGTGCTGGACGGTTGAGAACGAGTTTTGGGGCCAGATGGTCGACCCGAACCTGATGGTCGAACTAAGCGAGACTGAGGTGGCGGACCTCATGGCGGCAATCTCATTCCATGTCGGCGAGGTGCGGAGGAATCCATATCATCTCCTGCTGCCCCCTTGGATGCAGGACAACGTTCGTCGCGGTGGCGAGTTGGTCGGCGGACAGGGCGGAGCGGCGCCTGACTTTGCCTTCGCCACCTTGTATCGGCTGCGGCGGTGGCACGGCGGGCAATTCGAACGCTTCTATCACGGCGGGCGGAACCTGCCGTCTTCGGCGAACGCCGGGACTCTGTTCGAGCAGGTCTGAGTCGTCTTGCTTCTGGCGACCATGACGTGCGAGGCATGAGCTCCCACATCGAGGCGGGAGCGACTTCACTGTACCGAGACCGACCGCGACGCGAGGGGTTGGTTCATTTCGCGCTCGCGCTCGCGTTCGTCGCAGCCTGGCTCTGAAACATCACATCGAGTTCTTTCCAGCGGCGTTCCAGTTCACGGACTCTGTCTGGGTAGGCCCCGGCGAGGTTTGTCCTCTCGCCTCGATCGGTGCGCAGATCGAAAAGCTCCCAGACATCGCCCGTTTCGCGAGCCGATACGAGTTTCCAGTCGCCGGCGCGCAGGGCGCGGTTTCCCTCGTGGTTGAAGAAGAGCGGCTCGCGCGTGGCTGGCCGCGGTCTGTTTGAGAATTGAGGCACCAGGCTTCTACCGGGAAGCGGAGGGGCACTAACTGTTGTCGGGCGGATGGTCTCGTGGCGGCCGGCTAGGTCGAGTATGGTCGGCACAATGTCTATCACGTGGCCCACGTCGTGCCGGAGTTCGCCACGCGCGCTTATCTCCTTAGGCCAGTGCACAATCAGTGGCGTCGAAATGCCGCCTTCGTTGACCCATATCTTGTGTCGCCGAAACGGCGCGTTTGACGCCGTCGCCCAGCCAGGCCCCAGACAGAGAAACGAGGCTGCCGATCCCGGTGCAGCCGCCGGGTCATGTCCATTGCCGCGAATCAGCAGGGTCGCGTCCGCTCCGTTGTCTGACAGAAAAAACACGAGCGTGTTGTCAAACGCGCCCATGACGCGCAGTTGATCAAGCACACGCCCGACCTCCCGATCGAGCCGGTCGACCATCGCGGCGTGAATGGCCATTTTTGTTGCCTGGAACCGGCGTTGTTCGTCGATTAGGTCCGTCCATGCCACGGCTCGCTTCACTTCGCCGGGGCCTAACGTATCCATGAATTCGGTCTTGAAGTAGCGCGGCTCCAGCGTTTCGTCTCGCTCCGCAAGCGCGCAGTCCGTGATGCCAATTTCGCGAAGGCGGCGCCAGCGCCGCTCGCGAACAACGTCCCATCCCTCAAGATATCCGTCACGGTACTTGGCGATGTCGTCGGCCAGCGCGTGCAGCGGGAAATGCGGCGCGATGAAAGCCAGATACAGAAAGAATGGCCTCTCAGGATAATTCTCAGCGTGCTCTCGGAGGAAGCCGATTGCGCGGTTGGCGAACGCCGTCGTGGCGTAGTATCCGCTCGCAGGCTGAACCGCCGGGAGCAGCTTGTCGTCCAGGAAGTGTTTTGCCGGCGAAAAGTAGCGGTCCCAGTCCTCAAACCGGTACGAATGGTCAAAGCCGCCATCTGCGACCGGTTTCGGCGCGCCGGTGACGTGCCACTTGCCGGAGTGATAGCAGCGGTAACCGAAAGGCTTCAGACGGCGCGGCAACAGAAGCGCCCATTCGGGCAGGCGCCCCCGCGGCGGGTCCATCCGGATTTGCTGCGGGTAATACCCACTCATCAAGGCGGCCCGCGTTGGCCAGCAACGTGCCGTGTTGTAGAACTGCGTGAAGCGTATGCCCCCCGCTGCGAGCATGTCCAGATTGGGCGTGGCAATTTCTCCCCCATAGCAGCCTGGGTCCGAGAAACCCATGTCGTCCGCGAGCACTATGACGACGTTTGGAGGGCGTGCGCCGGTCGGCTTCTCCGCCGCCCGCGGGGGGAGTGTCAAAAGCGCCGCGAGGACTATGGCGAGCGTTCTCATGGCGTGATTCATACCGCCATCTTGCAGAATCCTCGCAGCCACCGCAAGTTCCCCGGATTTGGAACGCTCTCGCCTTCAACATCTCGATTTACACCCCGCAAACACCTCTCTCACCCCGTGCAATACAGTCGCCACATACAGCGCGGCACGGCGTATGGGTGTTAATGAGACATCGGCGATTCTCTCGACGGAACCACTCGGCTGCGGCTGTGCCGCGCTGAGTCACTTGAGCTTTCTGAGCACTTCGGCCAGTCCACCCTCCGCGGGCTCGATGACAACCGGCTTGCCGGGCGGCGATTTGGCGGCGCTGGCCGGGACCGGCGCGGCCTGTGACTGAGGCAAGCATGATGAGCCCGCGATCGCCTTGGATGGCTTGGGCGCGACGGTGTTTCCGGGCTCGATCGGTTCGCTGTCCGGACCGGCGTCGGCTTGGCTTGGCACGTGCCACTGCTTCTGTTTAGCCATCCATTTCTGGTAACGGTCGAATGTCCACATGTCATGCTCAGCGCCCGTTTCAAGCGCCTGGTGGATACGGAAAAACTCCCGGTTCCGGATGTGAGCCTTCACAGGCGTAGTCGGTCTGAGCACTTCCAGCTCGGGCAAACGAATACCGAGATCGGGCCTAAAGCGGAGACGCTGGCAGACCACGGCTAGCAGACAATCGGCCAACTGCGCGCAGACATTGCCTTGAATCTCGGCAGGAAATGCCAACGCGATGCGTTGCAGCGCCTCCGCGCATGTGCCGGAGTGAACCGTACCGAGGACGAGGTGCCCGGTTTCGGCGACATTGAGCGTCAGCCGCATGGTTTCCGGGTCCCGCATCTCGCCCACCATCAAGACGTCCGGGTCCTCTCGCATTGCATCGAGCAAAGCCTGGTCGAAACTCGGCGTGTCCCTGCCGACTTCGCGCTGTCTGATGAAAGCCCGTCGCGGCGTGTAAGTGTACTCAATCGGACTTTCGATGGTTACGATGTGCCGTGCCTCGCTCATGTTGATCTGGTGGATCAACGAGGCCAGAGTTGAGGATTTCCCACTCCCAGTCGGGCCGCTGACAAGAATTAAGCCGTGGCTTGGCGCCACGAGTTTCTTGATGTCAGGATGGAGATTGAGCTGCTCAACCGTGGGCTGGAACGAAGCAAGCAGTCGAACGGCAAGACCAACGCCTCGGACGCTGTGAAGCACGTTCAAACGGCATCTGACATTGGCGATTGTCCGAGAACAATCGAACGAACCCCGCTTCTCGAAAGCGGGCCATTGATCAGACCCAACAACCTCGAGTGCGAGTTCAGCCAACGTCGCCGGCGGCAAAGGCTCGCCACTGATGTTGAGCGTGCCGCGCACTCGAAAGCCTGGTGGCATGCCGGGCTCCAAATGCAGATCGCTCGCGCCCTGCTGCCGCGCAAGCGTGACCAGGGAATCGAGGCTAGGTGTGTTCATGATACTTCTCAGGACGCCACGCGGTTCATGGGGAGCCTCCACGTTCCAGAGAACGCGCTTTGGGTCCATGAACCAGATGCTTAACCACGAAGGCCGCGAAGACCACCGAGGAAGAGC